>DASXYB010000336.1:0-4220 GCA_036502745.1 Candidatus Udaeobacter sp. | reverse complement strand
AGGATGAGCACGATGAATCGTGGGTCCCACCACATGTAGAAGACATAGCTTGCGAGTAGCAGCAGGATTTTTCCGAAGCGGAAAGGAACGCTGTAAAACAGCGCGGCCACAATCAAAAAGAAGATCCAATACTGGAAGCTGTTAAATAGCATGCAGCAGTCGTTAGGTTAACAACCTAGTTCTCATGGTTCATTGCGCGCAGTTCAGTCACAGCCAGTTCCCGCTCAGAGTTACCCCCCGCTCTCCAATCAGCTGACCGAAGGCGTCCCAGCAGCTCCGATACAAGCGTCTCCGTGAATTTCTGGCGACCCTTCGCGTTCAGGTGGAATGCGTCAAAGTAGTTTTCTGGTTGCTCTAGAAAATCGAACGTGTGTCCCGGGATCGCAAAATTCGTTCTCTCAATGACAGAACTTGGAAGAACGGATTCATATCCCTTTGAAAAGCCACCGATCTCTAGAAATGGACCACGAGGAAGAGGCGTAAGCACAATTGCGGTGGGACTGCGCAAATAACGATCCATTATTCGCGGGATCCAATCGCGTTGTAGTTTGACGGAGTACTGCGTGTCCGACTGCGATGGTTGAATCAAACTCTTTCGAAAAGCCAATCTCTGAGCCTCAGTTAATTTTGACGCGAATGTTACCTGTCCTGTCGCTGCATCGTAGGATGTCCCCACAAGATCGTAATCGCGTCCTTTGTACGCCCGTCCGGAATTCATTTTGTCGGCCTCTCGAATCTTTGTCATTCGCGCCACAGGATGCGCAAGAAGATCGACGACGTCATCCTGGTAAGCTGAGCCTCGCAGTATGCACGCGATAAATGAGCTGAACCGGCCAGACCATCGTTGAAAGCCAGAGGCAAAATGGAAGCAGTCTCCATATCGCAGCAGCGGGGCAGTCATAGAAATTCGCAGGCGATCCGCGCTGTTCGGTTCGTAGCCAATGCCGTAAGGAACGACGATCGCTGCGTAGCGTCGGGCGGTGGGATCCACTTCCCGAAGCATGTAATACCATGTGTTAGCAGATGCGGCGGGTTCGGCGAGACTGACAAACTTGAGACCAGCAGGCAAAGCGAGCTCATTCGCCAGCGTAACGGAGAATCCCTCGGCGATGCGTGAATCACCGAGAACCAGCACCTCTTTCAGAGCTGATGGAGTCCGCTCCTTTTCGGCTCGCGTAATTCTCGAGATGCGTCCCGCATACGAACTCGGAGCCAGGATTGAGACATATAATCCGCTATGAAAGACGGCACCGTCTACACAAATAAGCGCGACAATTCCCAACAAAAGGTTTCGGCAAACATGGAGCTGCCGAGGGGAGGCAGTAGGTTCCGTTGGAAACGACGTTCGCACCGGCCCAGCCGAGCTAAGGTAAACTGCACAGTATGAAATGGCGGCTAATCCAATGATTAGCGCCCAGCGCGCAACAACTTGCCATGACACCGTCAGCTGCGACGACGTGCTCTCCGCAGATCCCAGAACAGTTACTTTGGCGAGCAGGTTCTGCCGCTGGTCGTCGCGATAAAGTTCGAAGAGATAACTATGTTTTCCAATCCATGGAGCGACCTGTTTACCTCGCGGACCATTTGCAAAAAGCAACGGTTCTCCAACGTCTTCAGTGACAAAGACAAAACCGATCGATCCGTCTCCGGTATCCCAGTCAATCTCCGTGCTACCAGTCCCTCCGCTCAACCTTACGCGCTCCGGCTTTGCTGTGATGACTGCCTGCCCTGAAATCCCATCTGAATTGCTGGCGGATTCATTTTGTTGGCGAGCGGCTCGCAAAGTCGGCGCTGTTACCGAATAGACACCAAGACACACCGCAACAGCAGCTATTGATGAGCAAAGTCCAGGGAGTACTAGCCAGTTGCGCCGTTGTCGGTGAAAGCGCTTATGCACTTCGTCTGTCATGCGAGCGTCCCAATTGCGCATCAACGAACTGGCTACGGTTCGTCGCTTGGAATTTTTTATGGTGACGGCGCGCGAAGCTCGCACCGATCAACAACCCAAGGAGTGCTCCTGCAACATCCAGAAGCACGTCACGAACTGAAGGCGTACGCGATTGAACGAACGTCTGGTGAAATTCGTCGCTTGCTGCAAACAGTGCAGAACCCAGAAAAGCTGCGCCAAAAGCCATCAATGTTTTTGTGCGGAGAAGTGGAACACTGCGAAGTGCTCGCCATAGCAGGAGAGCTAGAACCGTATATTCGACAACGTGCGCGCATTTGCGAGCAAAAACGAGAATTATCCAAGTTGTCTGAGGCGACATGCCCGGCTTCAACCAGAGCAAGAACGGAACAATGTGTCGCGACGTGTGTTCGGCGGACATGGCGCTGCTGGAGTTGACGAAGATCACGCCGAGCCAAATCAGCAAGGGCAGCCAATATTTGAGGAAGGATTTCACAGACGTCTGAAACCAGCACGGAAACGCAAAACATCCAACATCGAACAGTGAGCGTCCAATGGCAGAAAGAGATTCGGCATCGCAGTTCTGAATTGAGAATTGGACGTTGCAGCATGGACATTGGACGTTTGCCGACCATGTCCCGGAACGAAGTCACTGGTCCCCTCGCCTTCGAACCGATTTTCATCGAGCGACTGTGGGGCGGGCGGCGCCTCGAATCCGAATTTCACAAAAAACTTCCGCCGCAGAAGCGTATCGGCGAGTCGTGGGAAATTGTCGATCGTTCCGAAGCGCAAAGCGTCGTCATCGACGGCCCGTTGTGCGGAAGAACGTTGCACGAATTGTGGACGCAACAGCGCGAGGAAATCTTTGGGGACGTTCCCGACGCCCCACGTTTTCCGTTGCTCATCAAACTTCTCGATGCGCAAGAGAAGTTGTCGCTTCAGGTGCATCCCACTGAAGATGTTGCCAGCAGACTGCGAGGCGAGCCTAAGAGCGAGTTTTGGTACGTGGCCGCCGCGGATCCCGACGCTGAGCTTTTCCTTGGATTTCGTGAGCCGATCACGGGTGACAGTTTCGAGCAGAGACTTCGCGAGGGCATTCTGATCGATCACGTTCACCGAATTGCCGCCCAAGCAGGCGATGCCGTTTTCCTTCCGGCCGGCCGTGTTCATGCCATAGGCGCAGGCAATCTGCTGATCGAAATCCAACAAAACAGCGACACAACTTACCGGGTGTTCGATTGGAACCGCACGGATCCGGCGACCGGCAGAAAGCGGGATTTGCACGTTCCGCAGGCGATCGAATGTATCAATTTTAAAGATGTGCAGCCGCAGCTGATCCGATCGGAGGGCGATTTGTTGATCAGCGATCGCTCATTCGAAATCCGGAAATGGAATCTTGATGAAGCCCGCGAAGCAGCCCCGCTGGGGCAATTCACGATCGTTTGTTGTCTCAGTGGAAATCTCAGCTGTGCCAGAGCGAGCCTTGCGCCAGGGGAAATTTTTCTTGTAACGGCGCATTCGCAGGACCGTCAGCTAAAACCACTCGCGCCCGGTACAAGTCTGTTGCGCGTGACGATTCCGGTGTAGAGGCGGCCGTGTCGGCCGCAAAGACTTACGCCCGATCAATCACGACAAATTCCCCTTGATAGGGCCGTTCATCAGGACGTGCAACCAAGCCGGCACGAACAGGATTCTCGCGCACATATTCCCATTTTTGCCTATAACTCTCGTCGTTACGCAACACGTGATCAAAAAAACCCGGGTGCCAAAGCGGCCGTTTCTTCGAAGCTCCCAGCGGAACTGAGATTGCACGTTTCAATCCGTTCACCCACTGCGCGAGGTTGAAATCAGGATCGCCTCGAACAAACCAATGAAGGTGATCGGGCATCAAGACAAATCTGCCAACTGCAGCTCCAAACTCGTCTCGACCTCGGCGGACGTAGCTTTCGAACGCGCGATGTGCTGTGCCTAAGTCTCTAATCGTCTGGCGATGAATTGTGCAAATCGTTATGAAGAACATAGGCGGATCGTAGGTCTGGAAGATTTGCCCAAGTCTGGACGGCCGACCCTTAATCTTCATGCAAGTCTTGCGGCCGACACGGCCGCCCCTACACCTACGCCCACGTCCAAACGCGTGGAGTGGCTTTTCGATTCTTGACGGGCATCACGTTTATTTTCTGCTGCGAATGTTCGTCTCGAGGCATAGACACGATGAACGTGCCGGCTCCGCACAATGAGAAGCAGGTGACGACGATCGCGAGTTTCAGTATCCGGCTCACAGGCGAATTACGGTTTATCGCTTGAGTTCAATCAG
>DASXYB010000335.1:0-2075 GCA_036502745.1 Candidatus Udaeobacter sp. | reverse complement strand
CATTGCGCCCATCAGCACGTAACGAACTGGAAATTACCGATCTGAACCTGCTGTATCTAAAGCAAAACCAGTTGAACGTGAAATTGCTCAGCCGCGGCATGGCGTGGCTTGATACCGGAACCACAACGACGCTACTCGAGGCCGGTAATTACATTGCTACTATCGAGCATCGGCAGGGCTTGAAAATCGCATGCCTGGAGGAAATCGCGCTGCGAATGGGTTTCATCAGCCCGGCCGGTCTCGAAAAGATCATCGATGGGTTACCGAAAAACGAGTATCGGGATTATCTCCGCACCGTTTGTGATGAAGGGCCGAATGCATGGCCGGAACCAGTCGGCTAGTTCAATCTCGAAGCTTCTCATTAACACCGGCTTTTAAGCTGGTGGTATGCGAAAGTTAGGAAGCCCACGACTTAGCACCCAACCGCTCCCGGCGCCGGCCTGAAGGCGGGTGTTAATCCTTATTTAGGTTGCTCGCGCAGCAAATGGTTGGTGTCGGCAACCAGGTTCGTTATCGCGTCGGGTTCCGTCGCGTCGTAATAGCCCCGGATTTGACCATGTCGATCGACCAGAATCATCCGCGTGCTGTGCACAGGAAGTCCCTGCTCATCGCTTCTGTCTGAGACCGCAAGTTTGAAGCCGTCATGCGAAAGTTTGTAGATCGCGGACTTTGGTCCGGTCAGAAAATCCCAGCGTCCCGGCTCGGCTTGTAATTTCGCCGCGTAGTCACGCAAAACCGCTGGTGTATCCTTTTCTGGATCGACGCTGAACGAAACCAAATGCACGTCGCTTTTCTCCAGCGGCTTTTGCAATTCGCTCATCCGGCCGCTGATCATCGGACACGGCCCCGGACACGTCGTGTAAACAAAATCAGCGATCCAAATTTTACCGGCCAATTGTCCGGAGCCAAATGGCAGTCCGTTTTGATTGGTAAGCTGAAAAGAGGGCACTGTGCCATAAGAAGCAACGGTCCGCTGACGTAACGCTGACACCTCGAGATTTCGCAACCATAGCAGCATGCCTAGCGTGACAATTGGGATCAGGATCAGCGTCACTTTCCAAGCGATACCGCTGCGCGAGGGCACACGATTTATCGCAGCAGAAGTCGTGTTCATAATTTCGTCAGAACTAAAGCCGTCAGTAACAGTGGAAGGTACGTTATGGATGCAAAAAACAGTAACCGCGCAGCGCCCGTCGTTCGAAGTCGCAGAAAACGCATCGCGACTGCGACAAACAATCCACCGAGCACAAGCTCGATTGGTTGATACACGTAACTGGCAATTCCAACAAACGCGGGCAGACCGCCGAGCACCAGGAGGATAATGCAGAAGAACACACTCTGGCTGGCGCTGCGTGAGCCGCTGGGATCGTCGCTTGAAATCATGCGGAACCCGGCGCGCGAGTAATCTTCACGACACATCCACGCTATGGCGAAGAAGTGCGGCATCTGCCACAAGAACACGATAGCAAAAAGACTCCATGCCCCGGCATCGATGTTGCCGCGCGCAGCTGCCCAGCCGATCATTGGCGGGATCGCACCCGGAATCGCGCCGACAGCGGTGTTGGCCGTGCTGGTGCGCTTCAGCGGTGTGTAAGCAAAAATGTAAATCGCGATCGTGATTGCCGCGAGCACCGCGCTCAGCGGATTGCAAACAATCGCCAGGTAAACAACGCCGAAAACAGACAATGCGGCACCGAGCACGAGCGCTTGAAGCGGCGCCACACGGCCCGCCGGAATCGGTCGTGTCTTTGTGCGATGCATGAGCGCGTCCGCTCGGCGTTCCCACCATTGATTCAAGGCGGCTGCGCCTGCCGCCGCTGCGGCGGTACCAAAAACGGTTTGAAAGAGCGCCTTATAATTGATCGGCGATTCTGCTCCGAGATAAAAGCCCACTGCAGTCGTTAGTAAAACAAGGAGCGTGAGTCTTGCCTTGACGAGTTCAGCTAGATCGCTCGCCAGACTGTGACGCGAACCCGCAATGGTTGAAGTGTCAGCTGCGGCCGTTTTCATACGGGCACTGCTTCGCTGTGCGGCGCGCCCGGCGGTCGCGCCCTGCCAAGTTCTGTCTGACAAAT
>DASXYB010000334.1:0-4441 GCA_036502745.1 Candidatus Udaeobacter sp. | reverse complement strand
AATCTCCTTCGCGCGATGCTCCCGATTCAACACGATCTCATCGGTGAAATGTTCGAAGTAAATATCGTAGCGATTCCCGCCGCGGTACAGGCCAAAGAACAGGATGACGGGGCAATGCATCATAGCGGCAAGCAAAATCGGCCCGGCCGGAAAGGTAGCCGGCGCGCCAAGAAACTCGCAGCGCGTTGTTTTGTCGGCGCCGAAAACGCGATCGCCTAACATCCCGACGAAGAATCCCGCATCCAAACTCTCCCTGGCCCTGATCAATGTATCTGGCCGGTCAGGTGCGATCACCGTGTCGGCAATTGTGGGATTTAGCCCATCGAAAAACCGGCTGATATTCTGGTTATGCGCAGTGTCCATTAACACCTTGAGCGAAAAGCCTCGTTGCATGACACCGAGCGCCCGTAACACCTCGAAACTGCCGAGGTGAGAACCTAACAATATACAGCCTTTGCCGTTTTCATTTTGGCGCTGCAACAGTTCCTTCCCGTGGATTGTGACGCAGAATCGATCGAATTCGCCGCGCAACAAATAAACGCGATCCAGAATCGTCGCGGCGAAATAACAAAAATGCCGCAACACGTGCCACCAATGGACTGAACTACCACGAGCGCGTTTCAGGAATCCGTAAGACCCTTTGCGCGCGGCTTGTGCCGTCATCAGGAAGTAACTTGTGATCGGAAATAGCAACAGCCTTGCTACCTGTCGGCCGACCCGCTCCGCGATCCAGGCGATCAATCTCAGTGAAGCGGGTGTGCCGCGCTCCGGCACGTTCACCCAGCGATCTGCTTCTGAATGCTTGGGGCTGAAAACTTCCGAAATCATTTTTCGTTTCGCTTAGTCTGTCCGCAAATGGCGCCGGTGAAAAAGTGCGGGTAGATCTCGCGGATTCGCTCGACATCGGGCGCAACTTCCGCGCGCGCAAAGCCGGCTCGCGAAAAAGCGTGACACCACTGTTTCGCAGTCAGAAAGCCTGGGGCCGGACGAATTTCCGGATCTGTTTTCACATTTGTAAAACTATCCAGAATTTGGAACATGAGTTCGGGATACATCGGCTGGTTATCGCAAGGTCGCACGCATTCGCCGATGACGAGCCAACCGCCCGCAGCAAGCGCCGAGTGCGCTTGGTTCAAACTAAACAACAGATCCTTCGAGATGTGCATGACGTTAACGGCGTACACGAGATCGAACTCGCCCGAGGCAACCCCTTGCACGCTCCAAGGCAGATCGAGGTCGACGCTAGTCCATTCCAACGAGACCTTGGGATATTGCGCTCCTAATTTACGTTGATTGCTGCGGCGGAAATAGGCGTTTGGCTCGGTAATAACATAGCGCTCAAGTCGCGGCAACAGGTCGCCTTCAGCGAGTAGCTTTAGCAAAATCTCCGTGGCGCTGCCCGTGCCGGCGCCGATTTCAAGAACTCGTAACGTCCGTCGGGAGTAAAGACGATCGCGAGCAGCAATGCCACCTACCCAGTTGTTTACCGCGTAAGTGAGATTGCCGTTGTGAAAATATTTAAGCCACAGTGGGACGCCTTGAGGTCCGAACAGATTTTGATCGCCGTTTTTTTCGCCGATCGCGACCCTCTTATAAAGACTTGCGGCGTGATCCAACAAATCCAAGGTCGCCGCATTCGCGGGATCAATTTTGAGCGCGAGACCGCGCAAGCGTGCGAGATCAGGTTGCCATGGCGTCTTCCGCAAGCGATAGGAGCGCGCCGCGCTGTCACGTTGCACCTCGACGCAGCCCGTTTCTACGAGCCGCGTTAGGACCCAATCCAAGGGAAGACTGAAGCGCGGCTGAAAACCGAGAGCGCTGCAAAGCTCATCAGCTGATCTCCACGTGCTTAACTGATCTGCCAGATTCAACTGCCCTAACAAATCAACAGCCAGTTCGATGCTGTAGCGTTCCATCAGTTCGATGCTCTGATACAAACTCTCGTTGAATATCGCCGGTGGAAATTCTTTGAGACACTCGGCGAGCCGGGGGTCGCTCACCCCGGTTTCAAATTTTGGCGCGTCGAGCAATGGCGCGTTCATCGACTCATTCTGCTCCCCAGGCGACTTCAAGTTGACCTTCGACTATTACGCGGTCTTCGGCGCGACAACAAAAATTGACCTCCGCACCGTGCTCATTTAGCAGGGAGAGAGAAATAATGAACGCCTGTTCGGGCTGGAGTGGCGCAAGAAATTTAACAATTCGTACTCCATTGAGTTGCGAGTTCTCCTGCCATTCAGCCAGCGCTGCGATCACTTCGTCGAGGATTACGACCCCGGGTACGAGAGGCGCGTCCGGAAAGTGTCCCGGCAGAGTTGGGTGATCCGCGCGAATTACACGAATAGCTTCAAAGGTCATCCCCGAATTGTGTCTTGGTTCGGATCAGGCGACCGAACGGGCTGCTTGCTTCTGCTGCACATTGCTTGACTGAGCTAAACCAAATCGCTGGCAATATGTGTCGAATACACTGAGCACTTCTCCGGCGGAGGAACCAAACTGCGATAGGTCGTATCGGTGATTGGCAGATTTTCTCTTGGACTGGCCGGCAACGAGCACGCGCATGCGTCGCTCTGCTTCGTGCGACAATGACCAGCCGAAATATTCGTAGATCCGCCGAACTGCGCGAATCGGTTCGCGACGAATCTCGTCGTATTGAATGTCGCAGATGCGATTATTTTCCAGACGATCGCGTTCACGCAAAAACTTCTTCATCGTTTGCGACCAGTAGTCGATTGCCTCGCGGTACACGATGGAGGAATCGACGGCATCGCTAAAAGCGCTGCGTAGAATTGTCACCAGGCTGGACACAGAAGCCATCGCTTCGACGGGTGTCCGGTGGGTCTGCACGAACAGCGCATCCGGGTAAACGGATAACAACGCCGGCATGGCAAACATGTGCGTAGGCGCTTTCAGGATCCAGCGGCCGGCGGTGCGCCGAAACTGCAGATGTTGAAGAAAACGACGATGGTATTCGTATGCTGGTCGCAAATTCTGCCGAAAAAACCAGGCGCGGTACGACGGCACATAATACATCGCGTCGAACTGGTCGCTCAAAAACGTCGGAGTCATGAGGCTGACGCATTCCTGCGGAACTTCTGCACCGATCGCGTGCGCGTAGCGGAATGTAGGTACGAGCCAGTTAAAGAAGTTACAGCTTTGCGTCGCTCGCTGAATCCGGCGTTCCTCATTTGCGCGCGTAGGTGGAGACGGCGATCTCACTTCCCACATCAACGGACATCGATGTTCCGGGTCTGCTGAGAGAAGCCGATGCAACAAACTGGTGCCGCTGCGAGGCAAGCCCACGATAAAAACAGGTTCACGGATTTCCTGCCGCGCGATGTTTGAATAGAGGTGACGGTCCCGTTCCATTTTTAGACGCGCGCACAAAGTTTCCAGAACATCGGTCTTCAACGCTATTTTTCCGATCAAGTTGAGCCGTGCTTCGTCCTGAGATGATTCAAGCAACCGCGATAACGCTTCAGAAAAATCGCCCTCGCCAAAATCATCGAGGTGGCTTCGTCGTTTTGCAGTCTCGATCAAGTCCGTCCCAACCAGTCGCGTTGATGGAATTCGGCTCTTTTCTAGCAGCGCTCCAAATCCATTGAAGAGGCGTACAGGCAGTTGCGGACGAATTTGCTGAACAGTCGTGGCAGAATCGCTCATTACGGTTAAGGCATCCAATAAATCGCAGCAGGGCAGTTAGATAGGCCTATGGAAACGACCGACGCTGGCAAGTCAAGTCGCGAGTGTGTTTAGCGCCGAAGGCGCTGGGGGTATTCGGATTTACGCAATCCTGGGGCGTTACCCCAGGCTTTGAGATGAACGCCACGTCCTGGCGGTAAATGGCAAGTCAAACAGCGATTGTCGACAAGCATTTTGTTGCGCACGTGGTGTAATCGTTTCATCGTGTTCGCATGCAATCGGAGAAAGCTACGTTCGGTGCGGGTTGTTTCTGGGGAGTGGAAGAGACATTTCGCAACATAAAAGGTGTCTTGTCCACTAGCGTCGGGTATGCGGGAGGAACACACCAGAATCCGACGTATCAGGATGTTTGCACCGACAAGACTGGACACGCCGAGGTCGTTGAGGTGGAGTTCGATCCATCGCAGGTCAGCTATGACGAACTTCTCGATATTTTCTGGTCTAACCATAATCCCACGACGCTAAACCGGCAGGGCCCCGATGTTGGCAGGCAATATCGATCCGTAATTTTTTATCATTCTCCTGAGCAACAGGCTTCCGCCGGCGCTTCAAAGGAAAAACTGGAGAAGAGCGGCCGCTTCAACCGCCCAATCGTGACGCAGATCGAACCCGCTCCAATGTTCTGGCGCGCTGAAGACTATCATCAGCGTTACCTCCAGAAACGCGGCCAGGCGCATTGCGCGGTGTGATTGGGAACCAGCGTGAGCGCTGCCCCCACAGTCATCCGTACTAAGAATTT
>DASXYB010000333.1:0-7794 GCA_036502745.1 Candidatus Udaeobacter sp. | reverse complement strand
GTGACGTTCGACGTGGTTTCGGGAGAACGCCGGTACATCGGCGGTGTGATTGCGCCGGGACTCGAAGCGATGACAGATTTTCTTTATCAAAGGACAGCGCTGCTCCCTAGGCTATCGCTGAAAGAGCCACATCGTGCTGTTGGTAAATCGACCGTTGAGGCAATGCAATCCGGTGCCATTTTCGGATACCGTGGTTTGATCCGCGAGATTCTGGCGCGAATCAAAGCGGAGCAGTTTTCCCGGAAGAAAGTTGCCGTCGTCGCCACTGGCGGTTATGCGCGCCTTGTTGCCAGCCGGATGCCGGGGGTCGCGGTGATTCATCCCCATCTAACCCTCGAAGGATTGCGGATCGTGGGGAACTTGAATTGATTTCCCAACCAAAGAATGACTGCGTCCCATCTATCACGTGTAAATCCACGGCTGGCGAGCCGTCATTCCCGAGAAAATGTTTTTCCGAACAGAACCGAAAATCTTCGCGCCGAACACAATTTCGACTTGTCAGGGGTGCTAATCAGGGCTTGAATCGGTGGTTCATGAAAATCTGGAAGATCGCTGCCATCGCAGCGCTGGGACTTACGGCCTTTGCGGCGGATAATGTTGCCCCGACCAAAGCGGAGCTGGAAGAGATGTACAACAGCGCATACCGCGCGTTCGATGCAGGCAAATTTCCCGAGGCGCTAAAACAACTCGACGCGATTGACGCTCGCCAGCCGGATCTTGCCGCGTCGAAAAACCTGCGCGGCGTCATCCTCATGCGGCAGGGCAATTACGATCAGGCTGAAGCCGCATTGACCGAGGCGGCACGGATTGATCCGAAGTTTTGGAATGCGCGCTTTAACATGGCGGAGATCCCGTTTCTGAAAAAGGACTGGCCCGAGGCCAGAAAGCGCTTCGAGCAATTGCTCTCTACCGGACAGTCCGATCTGGCAAAGGAAGCTTCGCAGCTGATCCAATACAAGATCTTGCTGACCTATCTAATGGAGGGCAAAAGCAATATGGTCGATTCCATTCTGGCCAAGTTGGAGCTTTCGCCCGATACACCCGCTGTTGATTATGTGAAGGCGGCGGTCGCGTTCCAACAGAAGAACGAGACGGAAGCAAAGGATTGGATGACCGCGGCGGAAAAGAACTACTCACCGCAGCTAAACAAGCTTTTTGTGGAATCGCTGTACGAAATCGGTTGGATGGAAAAACCATCTGGCCAAAGGCGAGCTTCGCTGCCGCTCATGACGGCAGCCGAGCGCACGGAAAAGACCAAGGCGTTTGGCCGGTCGAAATTTGAGCAGTCGCAACAATCGTTCCGGCAACGCGATTTTGCCACGGCACTGAAGTTAGTGGACGAAGCGGACAAAGCGGATCCCAATCAGCCCGCGACACTGAATTTGCGAGGCGAAATTCTCATGCAGCAGGGGCAATTCGATAATGCCGAGGCCGCTTTCAAAAAGGCAGCAAAGTTGGATCCCAAGCTTCGCGATGCGCAATACAACCTCGCGCAAATTCCATTCAAAAAGAAAGAGTATGCAAAAGCCCGCGACCGTTTCGAGACGTTGTATAAACGCATTCCCGGCGGCGAAAAGAACCAGGCGGCCGAGCTGATCAAGTTCAAAATTTTCATGGCGCTGTTGATGGATGGGAAAGAGAGCCGAGCGCATTCGATGATGGAGGAATTTCAATTCACCGGCGATACGCCCGCGCTCTATTACGCGCAAGCAGCATGGGAGTACAAACACAATAATGCGCAAAAGGCCGAGGATTGGACGAACTCCGCCAACAAGATTTATTCACCGGCGCTCAACGGCGTATTCGCTGATGCTTTCTATGATGTCGGGTGGTTGCAAAGATCAGAAGGCACGACCTCTCCTGCGGTCGCGTTTGATACGGGCAATGTCGCCGCGTCGCAGACCGAAGGTGGTCCAGCAGTAGAGCCGAGCCCAATCCCCGATAAAGGCTCTGCCGCAAACAAACCGGCGGGAACGCTTTCGCTGGCCCAGTCTGCAAGTGGGCCAGACGGCGGGATGGAACTAGCCGGCGCCGGAGCGACAGCTAACCAAGCCAGTTCTACCGGACCGGCGCCCGAGACGAATTCGTCGGCGGAGGCGTCAGCGGCGCAGTCGCCTTCGACCAGCAGCGAATCAACCACTGTGTCTCAGCCTGCCGCTCCTGAGAACATAAGCGCTTCGGGTGTTGCGAGTGAACAAAATCAACCCGAGCGACAGCCTGCCCCGGCTGAAACCGCAGGCGCTTCTACTGTTGCCAGCAGCCACAACCAAAGTGAGCAACAGCCTGTCGCGCAAACAAGTCCTCCCGAACAGGCAACTGTTGGGACAGCGCCGACTAAAGCGTCTTCGTCAATCCTCGCTGGCGCGTCGAGCCGCAGGCTATGGATCGTTGGCGGACTGCTTCTGGCGGCCCTTGTGCTGATTGGCGTCGCTGTCGTGCCACTGCTTCGCCGCGGGTACAAGTTTTCGGTCCCGGGCGCGCCGCAGCCAGCATCGGTCACTGATGCTGCGGTTTTAAAAGCGAGAACAGCACCCACCCACACGATTGGTGTGCAAGGCAACGGCTTCGCCGGCGGACCACGTCAGGTCTCGCTTGAACTCAAAGCGTGGAATTCTCCGGTCCGATCGAGCCCGTTATCGTCGCCGAAAACTGGCGTTGCTTTCAATCGGTTGAAGAGCTCGAAGTCGCAGCCTTCAAGACTTCTTGAGCCTGTTGAGCCACACCGTGAGGAATCAGGTCCGATGAGCGACCCATTGTTCGAATCGGTCGGCCCCGTCGTGACAGCTGTTGAGCCGCAGCAACCTAAGAAATCAGCTCGAGCGGGCGACCCGCTCTTAGAGTCGGTCGGACCAGTGATCGAGCAGGCACCCGAAATCGTGCCAGCAGTTGCCCTGGAGGAGGTTGGACTGGATGGGTCCGAACCAGTGACCGAATTTTCCGAAGTCTCTACCACTACGCCGCAATCACTGGAGAATGAAATCCTCGAGGTTCCGCAGGCACCTGTTTTCGCTACGTATGAGACCACCGAATCTGTCGCAGATCCAAGAGAAGAATCTGTGGGTGGGTATGATCAGCCGAACGAGTTTTTCGCCAGCGGGACCGAATATGCGTGGACCGGTATGGAAGCCGCAACGGAGCCAACAGCTGTGCCCATCGAGAACGATCAGCCCCACGAAACGATTTTTGCGGAGCGCGAAGCTTTCGTTGAGCAAGAGGATTTTGCTCAACCTGAAGCTTTTTCCGAACGCGATTCCTTTACAGAGCCTGAAACTCCAGTCAGTGAAGTTATTGGCGAACGGACATCTGATTCTCAACCTCCGCCTATTGTTTCCGACCAACCAGTCTTTCCTCAACCAACCATACCTGCAACCATGCCAGAAACTACTCAAACACCACCTGCTCCGATCGCCAAAGCCGCGCCACCGCCTCCGCCCAAACCGCAACCGCAAGCGCCGGTACCGGCAGCTGCGATGCAAACCTCTGTGCAGCTTACTTTCTCGTTCGAGATAGCAGCGATGCAGTTAACACCAAGCTTCAAGATGGGAGTGCTGAAAGTCCGTCCTATATCGAAGCTCGTGACAATGCGTTTGCCTTCGCCTCAGCGCGCGCAATCTCCGTTGAATTTGCAGGTTGCCTTCGAGGTCGTGAAAATCCAGCCAGTCGCGGGCGCGCTCGGCACGATTCGGGTCGTTCCATCTCAACAACAGCGACCTGCCATGGGAGGCATGCCTTCGTTTGCAGTTGCCGGATTGCAGGTCGTGGCAAATTCTGAAACGGCCCCGGTTCAACTGACCCCGTCGTCACAGGGGCGCGCGTCTGTGTTCGTTACTGTTCCGTTCCAGATCAGCACGCTTGAGTTTTCTCCGACGCTTGAAATTGGATCGGTTACGCTGAACTCAAATTCGAAGCAGGTTGTCGTACAATTGCCGGGCACGGGGCCCGGTCCAGTCGAAGGCGCGCCAATGTTCGAGATCGCTAATCTCGAGCTGAACGAAGGCGGGGAGATCGTATCGATGCAGCTGAACCTGCTTGGCGGTCCTAAGCGAGCGTAGCGCCGGCTGATTCGATAAGTCTGATTCCGTCGAAAATCACTTCCAGTTTAGAGAACGCAACTGCTTCGGAACGAACTCGCCATTTTTGCGGATCAATTTGCCGTCGAAATAGATTTCGCCGCCGCCGTAATCGGGACGCTGGATGCTGACCATATCCCAGTGCACCTGGCTTCGATTTCCGTTGTCGGCTTCCTCGTAGGCTTGCCCCGGAGTGAAATGGAATGAGCCGGCGATTTTTTCGTCGAACAAAATGTCGCGCATCGGCTGGAACACTCGTGGATTAAAACCGAGCGAAAATTCGCCGATGTAACGCGCGCCCGTATCTGAATCAAGAATCTTGTTGAGTTTTTCAGTGTCGTTGCTTGAACTCTCAACGATTTTACCTCCCTGGAAATTAAGCTGGATGCCGTCGAAAGCGGTGCCTTGATAAATGCTCGGCGCGTTAAAAGTGAGTTGGCCTTCCACCGAGTCTTTCACCGGAGCCGTGAAAACTTCGCCATCGGGAATGTTGCGATCACCGCCGCAAATGACAGCGGGAATTCCTTTGATACTAAAATTTAGATCTGTGCCGGGCCCCTTGATTTGGACGTGGTCCGTTTGTTCCATCAGCGCCTTAAGTGCCTTCATACCCGGCTGCAGTTTGCGATAATCGAGTGTGCAGACATCGAAAAAGAAATTTTCAAACGCTTCCGTGCTCATCCCTGCAAGCTGAGCCATCGAGGGTGTAGGCCAGCGTAAGACGACCCACTTCGTCCGTTTAACGCGCTGATCCTGCACCGGACGCATCTTTTTGCCGATCAGCTGCATCTTCTCCGCCGGCACGTCGGCCAGCTCCGTAATGTTGTGACTGCCGCGCATCGCGATGTATGCGTTCATTTTTTTCATCCGCGCCAGTTCATGGTTCGCCATGATGTTTAGCTGTCGATCCGAGGCTTCGAGAGCGAGCGCGCGGTTCACTCGCGCGTGATAGACCTGCGCAAACGGAACACCTCCTGCATCCTTTGCGGCTCGTATTAATGCGGCCGTCATTTCATCAGGAATGTCGAATGCTTCGATCAGGACTGTCTCATTGCGCTCTAGCCGAATGGAGTATTCCACCAGGAGTTTTGCGAGTTTATCGAATCGCTCGTCTTGCATAGGCGTTTATCATTCCACCAGCCCGGCGCGATGCAACTGCAGCCGCGTTCTGCATCGCGCACCGAGCAACGCCTACACGAAGTTTCGCGGCGAATGCGCCATCAAAACCGTCACGAAAGGGAAGCGAATCTCTTTCCGTTTCCAGCGTCAGGCTTGGCACCTCGGTAACGAGTTGGCGAATGACCTGTTCGTTTTCTTCGCCCTCAAGGCTGCATGTGCTGTAGACCAGTATGCCGCCCGGTTTCAGCAAGCGAAGTACAGCGCGCAAGATGAGCAACTGTTCGTTCGACATTCGACTGAAATCTTCAGGTAGCAGTCGCCATCGCACGTCAATCCGTCGGCGCATGACTCCAGTATTTGTGCATGGCGCATCCAAAAGGACGCGATCAAATGGCGCGATTGACAGAATTTCTTCTGGAGGACTATCGCGCGTCCAATCGTGGCGGACAGCACGGACAATAGTCGCGCCCAGCCGACCGACATTATCTTTCAGAATTTGGAGTCGTTCACGGTCGCGATCGCAGGCAATGATGACTCCTCGGTTTTGCATTAGCTGCGCGACATAAGCCGTTTTGCCGCCTGGTGCTGCACACGCATCGAGGATTCTTTCTTCTGGCTTCGCATCGAGAAGCTGACACGCGATTGCCGTGCTCGGATCCTGAATGTAGCAATGACCAGCATCGAGAGCGGCCGTTGGTAAATTATTGAATTCTACAAAATCTGAATTGCCAGGTAGAAGTTGTAAGTCTGGGTGCAGCTGTAGAAAAGTTTCCGGATCGGTTTTTATTCGATTAATCCGGCCATAAACAGGCGCAGGGCGATTGTTCCATTTACAGAGCTGTTCGCTGTATTCGCTACCAAAATGTTGTTGCCAACGCTCAACGAGAAATTGTGGATGAGATGTTCGAACGAATAACAGCTGCGTGTTGCTTCGTTCAAGCAACTCGCTTTGCTGCCTGATCGCTGCACGTAAGACAGCATTGATAATGGATCGCTGGTTTTGCGAGGCGATGGCAACCGTCTCGTGCACGGCTGCGTGTTCAGGCGTTTTGAGAACGAAGATTTGGTACAAGCCGAGCCGCAGGATGTCGCGAACGTTGTCCTCTATGTGCGAAGCGCGCAGACAATCGATCCAAAAATCGAGCAGCGTTAAATTCCGCAAAACGCCATAGAACAGTTCCAAAGCAAACGCACGATCGGACGCAGTGACATCCGTATTGGCAAGCAGCCCTGAAATAATCGAATCAGCAAACCGCTTTTCTTTTCGCCAAAGCCGCAACGCCGCGACCGCAATTTGGCGAGCAGAACGCCGCGCCATAGCTCGTTACTACGGCCTCACGCCTGCGCGTCCAACAGAGTAATAGGTAAACCCGAACTGCCCCATCGTCTCAGGATCCAACAGATTCCGCCCGTCGAAGACGAGCGGCGTCCGCATTTTGTCTTTCAACAGCGCGAGATCCACGTTCGCAAATTCATTCCAGTCTGTGGCGATGATCAGCGCTTCGGCATCAGCGACGGCTTCCAGAGCCGACGAGGCAAACTCCGCGTCGGCGATCGCTTTGATGCTGCGCGCCTTGTGCATTCCTTTCGGATCGTACGCGACCACATGTGCTCCTTCGCGCAAAAGCTGTTCGACCACCTCAATTGCGACTGATGAGCGCACATCGTCGGTATCCGGCTTGAATGTCAGACCCCAGACAGCGATGCGCTTTTCGCGCAATACCCAGAGCGTCTCGCGGATCGTCTTAAGAAAACGCGCCTTTTGACCCTCGTTTATCCGTTGCACTTCTTTGAGTAGAGTGAATGGCCTTCCAAGCTGCTCACTGATGGCGATGAACGCCGCAATGTCTTTCGGGAAACAGGAGCCGCCATACCCGATCCCAGCGTTCAGGAAATCGCGTCCGATACGGTGATCCATGCCGATGCCGTCGGCGACTTTTTCCACATCGGCTCCGCTAGCTTCGCAAATCGCGGAGACCGCGTTGATGTACGAAATTTTCAAGGCGAGGAATGAGTTCGCGCAATGTTTAATAAGCTCAGCGCTACTGACGTCGGTTACGAGGATCGGTGCCATGAAAGGCTCGTACACCTTTTTCATCAAATCGATCGCATGTTCGCTTTGTGCTCCGATTACGATCCGGTCCGGATGCATGAGATCGGCCACTGCGCAGCCTTCCCGCAAAAACTCCGGATTACTGACTACGTCGAATTTTGCGCCGTGGCGGTTATATCGTTTTATCGATTCCGCCACTTTTTCGCCCGTCTTCACAGGCACCGTACTCTTGTCGACGATTACTCGATAATCGGTCAAAACGCCGGCGATCTCCCGTGCAACCTTCTCCACGAAGCTGAGATCGACATCGCCGTCCGGCAGAGGTGGAGTGGGGACTGCAATGAAAATAATTTGTGAGCGCTCAACAGCTTCTTGAATGTTGCCGGTGAACTGTAGCCGTTGTGCCGAGACATTGCGGTGAATCATTTCTTCCAGCCCCGGTTCGTAGATCGGTATCTCGCCGGCTTTGAGCTGCTTCACCTTTTCGGAGTCATTATCGACGCAAATAACGTGGTGGCCGACGTCAGCGAAACACGCGCCCGTCACCAGGCC
>DASXYB010000332.1:0-2981 GCA_036502745.1 Candidatus Udaeobacter sp. | reverse complement strand
CTTGCCGGTTGCAGATAAAATTTGTTCACGGGCTTCACGTCCAATCACGCTCTGAAAATCGCGCACCATCACCGGATACGGATGCGGTCCAAGCGCGCTGCCTAACAAGTAATACGTATCATGGACGTTCGTCACCCAATCGCGTAACGCCTCGTTGATCGCGTCCTTCAACGTGCGTGTGCCCGCGGTTACTGTTCTTACTTCGGCACCGAGTAATCGCATTCGAAAAACATTCAGGGCCTGTCGGCGCATGTCTTCTGCGCCCATGTAGATGACGCATCGTAATCCGAACAATGCGCAGACGGTGGCCGTCGCAACACCGTGCTGGCCTGCGCCGGTCTCGGCAATCACGCGCTCCTTTCCCATTCGACGCGCCAACAACGCCTGACCCACGGCGTTGTTGATTTTGTGCGCGCCAGTATGCAAAAGATCTTCGCGCTTCAGGTAAATTTGTGCGCCACCCGCATGTGCAGTCAGCCGCTGCGCATGAAACAAAGGCGTCGGTCGGCCAGCATAATCACGCAGCAACGTGTTGAGTTCGTGCGAGAAATTCGGGTCTTCTCGAGCGTGAATGAATTCACTCGTTAGTGCCTCCAGGGGCGCTACCAATGTTTCCGGAACGTAACGGCCACCGAACTTGCCCCAATGTCCGTGTTCGTCCGGTTCGCTGGATGTGATCATAAATGGTGCTGTCATGTTGAGCGAAGCGAAACATCTCTGGTTTCTTCACAGGCATCGGACCAGAATTAATCCGAGACCCTTCGCTTCGCTGAGGATGACATTGTAGCTGGGTTGTGAGTCGATGTTGCACGTAGCGAGAGTTCCGCTGTTCGCACAGCGCTGATGAATTGTTCGAGGGCACGATGGTCTTTCACGCCGGGCGCCCTTTCTACCCCGCTACAAACGTCGACCGCTCGCGGCGTTACTGCCGCCATTGCTCGACCAACATTTTCCGCATCTAATCCGCCGGAGAGAATCAGGAAACGCGTGTAACGCAATGCGGCGCGCGCAGTGGACCAGTCGCATGTTTGACCCGTGCCGCCTCTGAGCTCGGGGTGATACGCATCAACAAGTACATCGCATTCTGGAAATGCTGCTGCGTATTCCGGCTCGAATCGCGCATCAGTTGAGAGCGCGCGAATCACGCGAAATTCGCGAGCCAGTTCGCTGCACGATTCCGGCGTTGTGTTTCCATGTAATTGAACGCACCGAACGCCAGCAGCGTTGGCGAGCTTGCGAATTTCTGCTGGAGCCGCATCGACGAAAACGCCGACGCAAGTTCGCGCAGGGAGGCCGTCTACAATTCCGCGGACGATAGCCGGCTCGACGTAGCGCGGGCTCTCCGGATAAAAATTGAACCCAATCATGTCGGCGCCGAGTTCGAGGCACGCGCGCGCATCATTCGCGTTTGTGATACCGCAGATTTTGATTTGTATCGGGTTCATCATGGCTTGTAGGGCGTCTGTGTCAGACGCCATGGCGTTTCACAAAACGCCCTACAATATTGTCGACATTCATCATTGGTGTGGATGGTCATTCGCATTGTCGAGCCCTGCAGTGGCGATGAAATCGCGAAGAGCCGCTTCCGGATCGGGGGCCCGCATTAGCGCTTCGCCAATCAGAAAACCGCGGAACCCGAGCGCGCGCAAATGACTAAGAGACTTCGGGTCTTGTAATCCACTTTCCGAAATTACGATTCGATCACGGGGAGCTTCGGCGATTAAACGCTCGCTCGTGTCCAATGAAATTCGAAATGTCCGGAGATCGCGATTGTTCACGCCGATAATTCTCGCATTCGCCCTCACGGCACGACGCAGTTCTTCGGATGTGTGCACTTCGATCACGCCGTCGAGACCGAGTTCATCCTCCGCGATTGCGCGCAGTCTTGCTAGCGCGGTGTCATCAAGAGCTGCTGCGATCAACAGCACGGCATCCGCACCCACCGCAGCCGCTTCATAGATCTGGATTTCGTCGACGATAAAATCTTTGCGCAGGAGCGGAAGGTCCGTAACCGCGCGGATCGCGCCCAAATCGAGAATCGAACCGCCAAAGTACTGTTCGTCGGTTAGTACCGAGATAGCACAGGCGCCACCGCGATCGTAACGAGTGGCGACGTCGGTCGCGGACAGATTGTTACGGATCGTTCCAGCCGACGGCGACCGACGTTTGAATTCCGCGATGATTTTTACTCCTCCACAATTCGCTTCGAGTGCTCGCAACAATGCATGCGGCTTCGCGTTTGCGCGGGCCGCCAATGCGCGCTCGCGAAAGTCTCGCGAAGCCGCATCGGCTCGAAGTCGCCCTACGATTGCCCGTTTCCGATCAAGGATTTCAGAGAGAATAGTGGCCATCATCAGCTTCGGTTTGTCTCACGAATCAGCGCGTCCAGCTTCGATGCGGCATGTCCGCTGTCGATACTTTCATTTGCCATTGCAGCTGCGCTTTGAAAATCGTTCGACATGCCAGCGAGATACAGCGCCGCAGCAGCATTTATGACGACAAGATCACGGGCCACAGCAGAATCGCCGTTTCTTTCGCCGTTCAAAACCGCGAGGGTGACTCGGGCATTTTCAATCGGTCCTGCGCGGTCTCCATCAAACGACCGGCGCTGTACTCCGAAATCCTCGGGCGAAATTGTAAATGTCTTCACGCCGGTGGTCGCCGAGCACGAAGCGACGAATGTTTCGTCTGCGACAGTTACTTCATCCAGCCCACCGGCGCCGTGAACAACCCACGCTTGTTTCAAGCCGAGAAGCACTAGCGCGGATGCGACCCTCTCAACGAGCGAACGGTCCCACACGCCCACAAGTTGAAATGGCGCACGCGCCGGATTCGTTAGGGGACCGAGCAAATTGAACGTGGTATGCACACCTAAATCGCGACGCACCTGCGCGACACGAGCAGTCGCGCGATGGAATAGCGGCGCAAAGATGAAACAGATTCCGTGTTCGTTGAGGCAACGTTCCACGACGTCCGGAGAG
>DASXYB010000331.1:0-4972 GCA_036502745.1 Candidatus Udaeobacter sp. | reverse complement strand
AGCGTACGCGGTCTTGCCAAGGCGGTAGCCTCCACAAATGCCGATGTGCAGGTGTTTGGAATCCGCGATGAACAGAGTGCTGTCGATTTGCAGGAGTGGCAGCCGCTTTCTGTTCAGACATTTCGTCCGCGGCTGCGCGCGTGGGGTTACTCAAACCAGCTCGTGCCCGCGATGTCGGACGCCGAACTCGACGTTTTGTCTGTGCACGGTTTGTGGAAATATTGCTCCGTCGGTTCGCATCGTTGGCATCGGCAGACCGATCGCCCCTATGTAGTTCATCCGCACGGCATGTTGGAATCGTGGGCCGTGCGAAACGCAATGTGGAAAAAACGGGTCGCTGCACTTCTCTATGAAAACCAACATTTGCGCGAAGCCGCTTGCTTGCGCGCACTCTCGGAAGCTGAAGCGCAATCGATTCGCAGTTATGGATTACACAACCCGATTTGCGTCATTCCCAATGGCGTTGATTTGCCGGAACTGAACGAGAGCAACCCGAGAACTCAATCGGCCAATCAAAAAACTCTTCTTTACCTGGGCCGACTTCACCCAAAGAAAAATATCTCAAACCTGATCCGCGCTTGGAACGAAACTTTTCACTCTCAACGCGGCAGCGACGACCGTTGGGTTCTCGCAATCGCCGGATGGGATCAGGGCGGGTACGAGAACGAACTCAAGCGTCTTGCAATGGGCACGTCCGTCGTTTTTCTTGGCCCGCAATTCGGCGCCGACAAAAGCGCACGCTATCGCAATTGCGACGCATTTATACTGCCTTCATTGAGCGAAGGGCTTCCGATTGCGGTGCTTGAAGCGTGGTCACACGCGAAGCCCGTACTCATAAGCCCCGAGTGTAATCTGCCGGAAGGTTTCGAGGCCGATGCAGCGGTGCGAATTGGAACGACTCCGGAGGAAATTGCCGCCGGCCTAAAACAACTCGTCGAAATGACCGATGGCGACCGAACAACCATGGGTGCTCGTGGTCGCGATCTCGTCACTGAGAATTTCTCCTGGCCTCGAATCGGCGAACAAATGCGGGCTGTTTATGAATGGATGCTCCGGGGCGGGCAGACGCCGGAGACTGTCAGATTGTGCGAACACTCCACCTCATGATGTCATTCTGAGCGACGCGAAGAATCTCGGATTACCTTCGGGATTCGATCTTGGACGGAATAGCCGAGAAATGTTTCGCTTCGCTCAACATGACAGCGCGACTTATGAGATTCGTTTCAAGGCCCCTTTATGGTAGCTAATACCGTTCGAGATCTGACTTGCCATGCGGGACGTTAAGCAAAATCGCCGAGCGAAGAAGTACTCATCGAGCGAGATGACGCGCCGTGTGCTGTGGACATTAGCACAGCCGTTTTTCCGGTTCAGTCCCAGACCCTGTTTCGGTTGGAGACGATTTTTGCTTCGTTGTTTCGGAGCAAAGATTGGCCGGAGTGTGCATGTCTATCCATCTGCGACGATTTATTTTCCGTGGAATCTCGAGGCTGGAGATGAAAGCGCGATCAGCGAGCACGTTTATGTTTATAATCTTGGCCGGGTGGTGCTGGGATCGCGCGTCACCGTTTCGCATCGCGCGCATCTTTGCGCGGGAACACACGATCATACCAAGCCGGATTTTCCGCTGCTGCGTCGGCCAATTGTGATTGGCTCCGACGCGTGGATTTGTGCGGATGCGTTCGTCGGTCCGGGTGTCACAATTGGCGAGGGAGCAATTGTTGGTGCACGAGCAGTTGCGATCAAAGACGTAAATCCTCGAACCATCGTTATCGGAAACCCGGCGCTCGAAAGCAAGAAGCGCGAACTCAGTCATTGAGCCGCGTTGTAAGTCAGATTGGCGTTTGACACAGACACCCTAGAAACTTGTGCGGCACGATATTTCGCTTCTGTGGCGTGCTTAACCTACTTACCTTCCACCAGAATCATGTTTGTTCTGGCGGTGCGGTGACGCATCTTGCGCGGCTCGCGATATTCGTCGCAGTTCAGCCACTCTTTGGCGCGCTGCGCTGATTCGAACTCGAGTACAACAATGCGCTTGGGCTGCCAATCGCCTTCGAGCACCTCGGTCTTACCACCGCGCACGATGTATTTTCCGCCATAGTTCTCGACGGTAGCGCCCGCGAGGTTTTTGTACTCTTCGTAGCCTAACGGATCGAGGACTTCAATCTCGACGATGATGTAAGCGGACATGGCTAAATTGAGAGGAAATAAAGTGTTGAATGGCAAGTTAAAAGCGGCGTCAAGACGCTGCATTCCAAAGCGCGCTGAGCGGGTGAAAAATTCGTCGAGTCGTGATCAGTGATCATTGCCTAGTATCCCGCCTCGGAACTCAATGGCCGTTGGCGCTGCGGTCTTTTGCTGCGAGCTCCGGAATTTTCCTTCGCCGCCGCAGTCGCAACCAGTTGTTCCAGGTTTTACGCAAGCTGTCTCGCGGACTTTGATATTGCTCGTTTAGTTCGTTGCTCCTTAGCAGCTGCGCGAGAATTCCTTTCACGGAAAAGTCGTCCGTGTTGATGATCGTATAAGCTGCGCCAATCGCGGCGGCGTGATGTGCGTCGCTAGCCGCTGTCATCGGCAGACCGCGGATCTGCGCGTACTTAAAAGCGTAACGGTTGTAACGGCGCAGCGTCGTTGCCGCGTTAAAAACTTCAATCGCGTCTACCGGAAGCGTCTCGAGCGTAGCGAACCGGATCCCGGCTCGGAACAAATCATAAGGGTGCGGTGGGATCGCGAGACCGCCGCGCTCGTGAATGATGTCGCACACTTCGCGCGCTGGTTTTCCTTTCAGGTAAGGCAACTCGGCGCCGATACAAAGGAGGTGCCCGTCCGCGGTCGTGACTTCGACTCCAGGCAGAATGAGAAAATCGTTGACCGGCATACCATCAAGTCGCATCAGCCCTTTCTCGAGCAGGTAATTGACCGCGTCACAGGTGTTGTGATCCGTGATGGCGATCCCGCTTAAACCTTTGGCGCGCGCGGCCGCGATCATATCTTCCGGGCTCGAAATTCCGTCGCCGGAAAAAAACGAATGCGTATGCAGATCGATATTAAGCGGCATGGCGCGCAGCAGAGTTAAATAGTTCCGAAGTTACAAGGTCAAAAAGGAAAATACCATTCGCACCCTTCACTCATTTAACTGTTTAAGAGTTTAACTTTTCAACCTTGTTGTTAAACCAGCTCTTCAACAAGGATCCCTGCTTCAGCTTCGCTTTCGATTGGAACACGATTGAATTGGTGATCGTATAGCCGGCGGTAGTAGCCGGATTTTTCGAGAAGCTCCGCATGCCTGCCGATCTCCTTAATGTGACCCCTATCCATGACGATGATTTGGTCGGCAGACAAAACAGTCGATAACCGGTGGGCAATGGCGATCACCGTGCGGCCAGTGGCAAGTTTCGAGAGGGCCTTCTGAATTTGCTGTTCCGATTCGGAATCGAGCGATGAGGTGGCTTCGTCGAGCAAAAGAATTGGCGCGTTCTTCAGAACAGCGCGCGCGATGGCAAGACGCTGTTGCTGACCGCCGGAAAGAAGACAACCTTTGTCGCCGATTACTGTTTCGTAGCCCTTTGGCTGAGCGACAATAAAATCGTGGGCATAGGCCGCTCTCGCCGCTTCGTAAACCTCTTCCGGCGTTGCATCGAGCCGACCAAACTGGATGTTGCTGAAGATTGTGTCGTGAAACAGGAACGTCTCCTGCGTGACGAGACCCATCCGTTCGCGCAATGATTTCTGCGTCACCGAACGCAGATCGCGACCATCGATTTTTACAGCTCCCGAAGTCGGATCGTACAAACGCAGGATCAGTGAAAGAATTGTGCTTTTTCCTGCGCCGCTGGCACCGACCAGCGCAAACGTTTTGCCGGGCTCGATATGCAAAGTCAGATTGCTAACGGCATCCGTGACTGTGTTCGCATAACGAAACGTCACATTTTCAAAATCGATCTGTCCGGTTGCGGTGGTGAGTTTAACCGCGTCTGCAGAATCTTGCACAGTCGGGTCAGTATCGAGGAGAGCGAAAATCGCCGTTGTCGCGCTGATTGATTGTTGCATCACAATTTGAAGCTTGCTGAGCGTCTTGATCGGATCGTAGAGAAGAAAAATTCCTGAGATCAGCCCGAAAAATCGACCGGCGCTCAGGTTCGCGGCGTAGACATAGAGCAACGCCAGGCCGACCCCGACGGCAGCGATGGTTTCGACCAGTGGGCCCGTAGCCTCCATCGACCGAATAATGCGCATCATCTGCGAAAATTGCAGTTGATTGCTGCGCTTGAATTCCTTTTCCTGGTGGGCTTCACGGGCGAACGACTTGATCACCCGAATGCCAGCGAATGTCTCCTGCATCGTCACTACCATTTCGCCCATACCTTCAAATTGACCCCGGAGCGCTTTGCGCGCGCGCCGCCCGTAGATGCGAAGCGGTATCAAACAGGTTGGAAAAAGAACGAGCGTAATCAGCGTGAATTTCCAATCCATCACGAACAGAACGGTTATTGCGCCCACGATCAGAACTGGTTGCTTGAAAATATCGCTGCTGACAGCAGTCAAAGCCATTTGCACGACCCGGGTCTCGTTGGTAATGCGCGAAATCAAGAGACCTGAACGCATCTTGTTAAAGAAGTCCATCGACAGGCGCACCATCTTGTTGAAGAGCTGACCTCGAATGTCGGTGACCACTTTATTACTCACCCATTGCATGCAGTAGGTATTTCCGTACGAGCAAAGGCTGCGCACGGTCATGATCGCCGGAATGGCGAGGCAGATGAGAAGAATCGAATTGATCTTTGGCCCTGTATCCAAGGCTTGTAAATTGGAGCGCAGAGTCGTTGGATTAGGAGCTGCCCCGTGGAAAATCGTGCCTGTCACCCGGGAGATGGCCAGCGGCAAAAGCGAACTGACTCCGCCATACGCAAAGCCCAAAAGCAAACCCACGATGAAACGTGTCTTGTAAGGTTTAATGTAGCCGAGGAGACGC
>DASXYB010000330.1:0-3868 GCA_036502745.1 Candidatus Udaeobacter sp. | reverse complement strand
CAATCGGGCGTCAAAAGCTTCGCGCGTTCTTTCGTTAGGCCAAACAAGCGGATGTACTCGCCAAGTCCCGGAAAATATTCTTTGTGCTGTCGCTCGTGCTGTATCCGTAAAAGATTCACGACATCCGCGGTCGGAAGAACGTCCTCGATGTTGTGCGAAACCTCGGCGCCTAACTTTTCAAACTCACGTGGCACGAGCGTACTTGGCCCGACCAGCGTCACGCGGGCGCCGAGCTTGAGTAAACCGAAAATGTTCGAGCGCGCGACGCGACTAAACAAAATGTCGCCGATGATCGCGACGTGCAGTCCGGCGATTTTACCTCTGCGCTCTCGGATCGTGTAGAGATCGAGAAGCGCCTGCGTCGGGTGTTCGTGGGCGCCGTCGCCGGCGTTGATTACGCTGGCTTTCACTCTGCTTGCCAGAAACTGTGGTGCGCCTGCAGAGCTGTGGCGCAACACGATGATGTCGGCATGCAACGCTTCGAGATTGCGCGCGGTATCCTTGAGCGTTTCGCCTTTGGTAAGACTCGATGTCGTTGCCGCAATGTTGATCACGTCAGCGCTCAGCCGAAATGCAGCGAGCTCGAAAGAAGTGCGTGTTCGTGTGCTTGGCTCGACAAAAAAGTTCACCAGCGTTTTGCCGCGTAATGCGGGCACTTTTTTGATCTCGCGCGTGCCGACCTGCTTAAACGCGTCGGTCGTCTCGAGAACAAAATTGATTTCGTCGACCGTCAATTCGCGCAGCCCCAGTAAATCCTTGTGTGTCCAGCGCGTAGTCATGTCATCTGGGGCGCGCACCTGGCTCGCGTGGTGGTTTCGGCGTCTCGCCGAAACAGTCTTCCTTTGGGCATCGCGGCATCCGGCGCGTTGAATACCACAGAAAAGTTCGCGATCGCGAGGACGCGCTCGCCAGCACGCGAGACGCGTGCGGTCCCCAGAAATAGCGCGGTCGCAGTCATTCTCTTTCCAGCCACACTGCATCCGGTTCGTTGTCGATTTCTTGGAGGCGCACCTGAATCTGTTCGCGCGTGGCGGTCGGCAAATTTTTGCCGATGTAATCGGGACGAATCGGCAGCTCGCGATGGCCGCGATCGACCAGTACAGCGAGCTGAATACGCGCGGGACGGCCAAATGAATTGATTGCGTCCATTGCCGCACGGACGGTGCGACCGGTATAAAGGACGTCATCGACAATGATTACTGTCCGGTTCTCCAGCGGTGCCGGGAGTCTCGACGCGTGCACGACTGGCAATTCTTTGCGCGTGCCTACGTCGTCACGGTGCATCGCTACATCGATTACGCCGGTGTCGACATCAGCCGTTCCGATCTCTCGGATGACAACCGCGATTCGGGTTGCGATTACCACGCCGCGCGACGGAATTCCTGCGAGCACTACGTTTTCGAGATTCGGGTTGCCCTCGACGATCTCATGCGCAATCCGGCGTAGCGCGCGACGAATTGCTTCCGCGTCCATGATTGGGACGCCGTCGGCTGAATTGTGTTTTGGTTTCACGGGTTCCTTCGCGACCTCGCGGGATCGCCTTAAAGGTAAAAAATTAGGAGGCGGCCTGTTCGGTGCGCGCCTCCTTTCGTCGTCGCTCTCGCCAGTTGGAGCGATGTTTCACGATCCAATCCAGCAGCGCTCTTTCAAAGCCGATGTCTTTCCCGGCTTTTTCGCTCTCGATCCACTTGTGCTTCAAAATTTCTGCGCGCTCCGCGAGGAACTCCTTATAAAGCGCCGATTCTTTAACAAACTGCGCCTGATCTGCTTCCGAAGGGGACATGCCCGAATCATCTTTCATAAGATCTCCACCTAGTCAACTTCGAACGGCTTTATGGCCGTAATAGTGTCAACACCGGAATTCGACGAGAGAATCGCAGAATTTATTTAGACCCTGAGTTTTCGGGGCGTCGCGGCACCTTCATTCACGGCAGCGTGTTAAGAATACCTACAGCAATCCGCTTAAACTCGGCAGTGACGGGCGATTTCGGATCCTCGCCTACGATTGGGATGCCGCGATCGCCGCTCTCGCGCGTGGCAATGTCGATCGGAACCTGCCCAAGCAACGGAACACGCAATCGCTTGGCTTCCCGTTCGCCGCCGCCTGAGCCAAAAATATCATAACGCTTTTTATCGGACGGCGAGAGGAAATAACTCATGTTCTCGACCAGGCCGATTACCGGCACGTTCACCTTTTCGAACATCGTTGCGGCCTTGCGCGCGTCGATCAAAGCTACTTCCTGTGGTGTCGTAACGATGATCGCTCCCGATAACGCGACGGTCTGCACAATAGTCAACTGGATGTCGCCCGTGCCGGGTGGAAGATCGAGCACCAGATAATCCAGTTCGCCCCATTCGACCTGTCGCAGAAACTGTTGCGTATATCGCGTCACCATCGGTCCGCGCAAAATAGCCGGCGAAGTGTCATCCAGCAGAAATCCCATCGACATCAGCCGCAACCCGTATTGCTCGATCGGGATGATCATATTCTCATCCGTCGCCGTTGGCCGCTCGCGCGTGCCGAACATTTGCGAAATACTCGGCCCGTAAATGTCGCAATCACACAGACCGACGCGTGCGCCGGTTTGCTCGAGTGCCACCGCAAGATTTGCTGCGACTGTTGATTTGCCTACGCCGCCTTTGCCGCTTGCGACGGCGATAACGTGTCTGACACCCGGAATTCGCGTGGTGACTGTAGCGGCACCCGCGCCGCCTGGCGGCGCATGAATATCAATCAAGACTTTAGCGCTGTGAATGCCTTCTATCGTGCGCAAGGCGCGCTCCGCATCATTTTTGATGCTTGCCGGAACATTTGGATCATTAGTGGCGAGTGCGAGTTGCACTGTAACGTCGCCATTATCGATCTGAATCGACTTCACCAATCCGAATGAAATGATGTCGCGACTGAAGCCCGGATATTTCACAGACTTCAACGCGTTCTTCACTTGCTCTTCGGAGATCGACATCTTCGAACGTAACCTGCCAGCGTCAGACGTAAACCGCTGCCAGGGTGGATCGCTTTGTCCTCAACGCGATGGAATTGCCGAAGGCCAGGGTTTTCGATGTTTCTTAGCGAAGAAAATTCCAGGCGGCGAGCCGCAGTTTTCAACGCGTTGAGGACGAAGCGTTCCACCTGTCTGCCGATCTCGTAATCAGGGGGAACTGGATGGCGCCGACTTTTGAAGAAGATCGATGCGCTTGTGCGTTTGTCCGAGTTCCACGACGAGCCCGGAATAAATCCAACGGCCGAGTGACTTGTTTGCGGACACGTAAATTGTTCCCTTTCCCTTGGGACCCGAGATTGGAATCGCTAAATTGGATTCACCAGACGCGCCGTTCACGTTTGTGTTTCCCGACATGAGAAACCCGTCCTTGATAGGTGAACCGAGAGCTTCAATGACAGCGGGATTCGCTTTCGCGCGGACCAATGCCTCCTTGTAGACGTCGGTCGATTTCATCGCGCTGAAGACGATCACGATTATTGACCCAACGAACGCTACAAACAGCAGTGCCACAGTGAAACAGCCAAGCGGGACGAACCATTTCCAATTTCGCTTCCACCAGTTTGTCCTAGGTATTGCAGGCTGCGTCAGCGGTTGGTCCACAAGCCTCTTCTACTTCAGTGATGAAGCAATTTGCAATGCATCTGTTCAAGCGCTCCAAGCTTGACCATTTGGATGGTTGTGAGGCACGATGGCAAACATGACGCGACAACACACTCTCCGATTTCTTTTTGTAGTGATTTCACTAGCAGTGATTGCTGGGTGTGAAACTATCCCGAGCTCCGGTCCGGCCGCGCTAACCGGGCAGTGGACCAACTCGCTGGGCACAGTCTGGACGATCAATCCCGACGGAACTTTTCACGTTG
>DASXYB010000329.1:0-4053 GCA_036502745.1 Candidatus Udaeobacter sp. | reverse complement strand
AAGACGTTTTGCATCCCTCACGGCGGCGGCGGCCCGGGTGTAGGACCGATAGGTGTGGCCAAACATCTGGCTAAATTTCTGCCGGCACGTTTTTCAATCAGCAATCAGCAATCGGCAATCGCCAATGGTGTTGGTCCGGTCGCAGCGGCCCCATGGGGTAGTGCCAGCATTCTGACGATCACGTGGATGTACATTCGCATGATGGGTCCCGCCGGGTTAAAACGCGCAAGCGAAGTGGCGATTCTCAACGCTAACTACATCGCTAAACGACTCGATCGGTACTTCCCCGTTCTTTTCAAGGGCAAGCATGGCCTTGTCGCGCACGAATGCATCGTCGACCTGCGCCAGTGGAGAAACGCAGGTATTGAAGTCGAAGATGTGGCGAAACGTTTGATGGATTACGGCTTTCACGCGCCGACCGTTTCGTGGCCGGTTGGAGGAACGATGATGATCGAGCCGACCGAGAGTGAACCGAAACACGAGCTCGATCGTTTTTGCGATGCGATGATCTCCATCCACGCCGAGATGCAAGCGATCGCCGACGGAAAACAGGATCGGCAAAACAATTTGCTCAAGAACGCACCGCACACTGCGCGACAAATCGCGACCGACAAATGGGACCACTCTTACTCGCGCGAACAGGCAGCTTTCCCAGCGGCGTGGACGCGAGAGCACAAATTCTGGCCCGCCGTTGGTCGGATCGACAACGTCTATGGCGATAGGAATCTGTTCTGCTCTTGCCCGCCAGTGGAAGAGTTCGAAAATGGGTAGCGCACGCGTTTCGCACGCTGGTCTGGCGTCCCGCCGAAATAGTCTTTTGTAGACGTTTCATCTTCAGGAGGTGCAAGATTGAAAGTTTGCGAACGCGCGGACGCGTTCGCCAGAACGCGAGAACGCGTGCGTTACGCTTCCGGGGCGAGTTCCGGTGCCGTTACAACGCGAGTAGGAACGAGCCGTAGCGCGCTGCCATCCGTTTCTGCGGCTGAAGCGGACCCGCCTTCGTGATATTCGGCGTCGCTGTTCACCTGCCAGAGATCGTAAAGCTTTGTGTCAGCGAGAATATTTTCCACGCACAGCATGGCGGTCATCATCGCGTGATCCTGGTTGTTGTATTTGTGCATTCCGTTACGCCCAACCAGGTGCAGGTTCGGATATCGCGCGTCCAGTTCCTGACGAATGGTGGCCACGTGCCGCGCGTAGTCGTCATCGTAAACCGGATACGCTTTTTTCTGGCGAACTACACAGCCATCAACGAAATCGCCTTTCTTCGCCAACCCGATCTGAATCAGCTCGCGCTTCGCGAGCTCGACCAAGTCTTTGTCGCTAGAATCCCAGAGACCGTCGTGTTCGAAACAGAAATACTCCAGACCGTAACAAACCTTATTCGTCTCAGGCACCATCTCGGGCGACCACGATCGAAAATTCTGGACACGGCCGACTTTAACGCTGGGATCGTGAATGTAGATCCAATTGTCATCGAACATCTCTCGATCTTTTAAAATCAGCATGACAGTTAGGAAATCGCGATACTTGAGGCTCTCAGCCGCGCGCCTGGTTCGTTCACTCACGGCCGGTGACAAACCGCAGACCAGCTCGCGCATCGGCGCCGACGAAATGACGTGTTCGGCTTCGATTATTTGCCGATCACCGCTGCCGCTTTTGTATTCGACATTCCATTGGCCTGCCAAATCGTCGTAGGAACAGCTCATCACTCTGCAGCCCATCTCTAATTTGCCGCCCAGCGCCGTCATCTTCTCGGCACAAGCCTCCCACATCATTCCCGGACCGCGTCGTGGATAACGGAAAGAATTAATCAGCGTCTTAATGACTTTGCTCCGGTCGCCGTTGTACCGCTGCGGGATGAGCGCGTTCTTGATTGCACTGCCTAACGAGAGCCCCTTGATCCGTTGCGCCGCCCAGTCGGCGGAAATTTCCTTGCAGCTCATCCCCCAGACTTTTTCCGTATAACTCTTGAAGAAGGTGTTGAACAGTCGTTTGCCGAATTGATTGCTAACCCATTCTTCGAAATTTCGCGGGTTCCGGATCGGAAACAGACGCGCCTTTAGCCAGGAAAGAACGCACAAAATCGATTTGAAAACGCCGAGCTTCAACAGCGCTTCAATGGGTTTGAGCGGATAGGAGAAAAATTTGCCGCCGTAAAAAATGCGCGACGAGCGCGGGCGCGTGAGCATGTCGTTCGGCAAAATCTCGGTCCACAAGTCTTCGACCGCTTTGGATTTTGAGAAGAAACGGTGACCGCCGATATCGAAATGAAAGCCCTTGTAAGTCGCGGTGCGCGAAATGCCGCCCACGTAAACGGGATCGGCTTCCAGAACGACGACGTCGACGTCGTTCTTTGAAAGCAAATAGCCAGCCGTGAGACCTGCCGGACCTGCACCTATGATGACGACCTTTGACTTCATGTTTTCTACGCGACCCAGTGGCCCCGCGTGAAATTCCAGACGTACCAGCCCTGTAGGCATAACCCCGCAGCGCTGACTAACGCCACTGCCGCCGTCCCAACAGCGCGCACCCACACTGGCGGCGTGCGAAATTGACGCAGAAAATTCAAAAGCGCCAGCACGATCAAGGCATATGCGCTGAACTCGTAACGCATCATACTTTCCATGTCGACGCAGGCCACCCCGCTCACCGAGAGGTAATAAATTGTGACCGCGCAGAAATAGATCCCCGCGCGTGTCGGCAGCCCTGCGCGGCGCCTAATCGCTGGAACGAGTTCGCAACCCGCGATCGCGACGAAAAGTATGGCACCCAATGTCATTGATAACTGACTCATTTCGGTAGGATTATTTAGTGCCGGAACAACCCAGCGATAACTCTCGGGCCTAAGCACTGCAAGATAATCGGGCACGATGCCCCAGCCAGCCGCCTGAGTGCGCATATAAAGGTCCCAGTGCCCCCAGCGAAGTTGGCACAACGCGAAAAAGGCGATTCCTCCACAGGTCGCCACAGCCGTTAAGGCGACAGCTGCCCGGTTCTTTCGTAGCCATTTGCGAGGTTCCAGTAAACCACGCCACCCCGTTTGAAACGCCGAACGCACCAAAGGAAACGCAGTGCACACAATTCCGACGATTCGCGTCGCAGACATAATCACTCCGTGCATCGCCGCGAACACTCGCGCCGAGCGACCCTCCGCAGTGCTCCAATAGATGAAGCCAAGCAGCGCCATGAGAAAGACCGACTCGGAATAAGCTGCGATGAGGAAGAAAGCTGCGGGATTCGCGAGGATAAGAAGTGTACCGCCAATCTGAAGTGAAGCCGCAACTTTCCAGCGCCTGCAGAACAGGAAAAAATAACTCCAGAATCCCCACGCAGCGAGCTGAGCGGTGATCAAAAGCGCTGTGCCGGTGCTGATGTTGAATGCATTTCGGAGCAACGCGGCGATCGACGGGTATGCCGGAAAAAATGCAACGTTTGAGATTTCCATCACTTTGTGATCGACCGGCGGGATAATGGTCTGATATCCGCGATCGATAATGTTCATGAACCAATAGCTGTCGTGTTGAACTAACGCAGAGTAGCGCTCAGTCATCGGTTTTTCCGGAGCAAGCAGAGCGACCGCCATTAACACCTGCAAAAGCGTGACAGCGCATCCCGCGAGTAATGGCGTTAAGAACCGTGAAAGGCGGAACATCCCGTGATAATCGCAGAAGCTGTCCACTCTGCTCGCGAAAGGCGCGTCGCGACGCCAACGTCTCCGAGGTGGTTCAGCGATCGGCGACTCAACCGTGAGCGAGTCAGCAGAACGCCAAAAATTTGTGAAGTTTCCTGCAAGAGCAATGTCCGATCGCATAGACTTCCTAACTGATTGCGGCAGAATTGGACGACGATACGATTTGTTTATTCGCGCCGACGTTTTCTGCTTCTGCGCGCGGTGTCTGACCGGCGAATTTTCGTATCCTGCTGAATACGTCTGCGATGCAACTACGCGCCAGAGACGACTAATACCATTTCGCCCTTCGCCGGATGTGCCTCGTAGTGTGCAAGCAGTTCGGCGGCAGTGCCGCGACGGAATTCTTCGAATTTCTTTGT
>DASXYB010000328.1:0-4944 GCA_036502745.1 Candidatus Udaeobacter sp. | reverse complement strand
CTTTTCGGACTCCATCGGCGCGAATGCCACTGGACGTGCAGCGTCGAGAACTTCATCGGGAACATCGGTCGCACTTTTCCAAAGCTCGGTTTCTTGTACTTGCGATCCCATTGAATCATCATCGGAATCAGTTTCTTCGTTCGAAGCAGACTCATCGGAGGTTTCGCCGAGGTTCCCTTCCGTTTCGACTTCGGCAGCTTTTTCAACGTCGGAAACTTTGCGTTTGGGGAGCAACCGGATCTGGAGAGCTTTCGACAAGTCGCGTGCGCTGATATCGGCGGTAGTGGTCAGCACGATCAATTGCTCGGGTTCACCGTTTTTGTTGCGCGCGACAGTGGTTTGAATGGAATCGATCTGAAACATCGAGGCGACCGACGGGATCCGGAGTTTCTGCTCGATTGCGTCCCGCGTCTGCGCGCCGCCTTGCGCGGTGCGAAGACCTTTCGTCACCATTAAATTGAGAAAATCCTCGTATTCCGGCAGCAGGATTTGCGAACTGTGGATGTAAGCCAGGCGGCGATGTAACCCGTAGCTCGTAGTGAAGTGCGGAGCTGGGTCGTTAGGCGGAAAAATGTTTGAACCGCCGACCATTTTGAGTTGGACGTGTCGCTCCAATTCGCCGGGATCGACCGCATGCGTCAGCTCCAAGGTCGCACTGATTTCGCGTCGTGTTGGATTTGTCGGGTCCTGGTAAATTTCCAGTTCTTTAACGGTGATTGAGAATGGGGGTGTGCGTGTTTCATAGGCGAGCCGCTCCATCAAGACGTGGCGCGGAAAGAAATTCTTGTCGAAGATCACCCTGAATTTTTGATCTGCCGGCCAATCTTCGCTCGGTTCGAACACGAGAATATCGGCCTGAGCCCAGTGCCACGCGCCATCCAAATGCGGCTCGAGTCGTACGCCTTGCACGGATGGCTTTTTTAAGTCTTCCAGGCGCGCAGCAGATTCGCTGAAATAAATAACTAGCCGCGGGAACTTCAGTTCTTTCTCGAGTTTGGTGACTTCAACTGGAACGATCTTCGCCGAAACTTTTCTGGGTTTCGGCAAATGCGAATACCACTTCCAGGTCCACGCCCCGCCGCACGAAATCAGAAGAATCGCAATCACCCCCGACGCGATTAGCCTCGGATGAGCCCGTCCGAGGCGACTGCACCCGGCGACAGACCGGCTCAGCCAACTCGGTGGTCGCCAGGAGATGTTTCCAAAAATCAGCCCAGCGAATCCCCGCAGGGCGCGGGCGATCCGCGAGATGGATTTGTTCAGTTTAGAGGGAAGCTCGGGCGTGTTCATGAGGGGAATACGGGCACCTCGCGAAAATCTTTCAGAAAACTTAGGCGAAAAATTTTGGCGCCTCGGATGCGTTTAGCGCCAACGGCGCTATCTCACAGTTTAGCCTGGGGCATCGCCCCAGGATTCGATTGTTGCAGAATTAACGAGCGCTGAAGGCGCGAATCAGCTCCGATTTCAAGGCAGCCACAAGGCTGAAACGAACGAACGAGCTATTGAATCGCGCTTTCAGCGCTGGCGGGTTTTCCTTCGCCATATCAACCTGGGGCGTAGCCCCAGGCTCGTTCTGAATGCTGCGCCTTTGGCGCCAAATTCGAAACGGCGGTCTGGAGACCGCCGCTCCTTGGTTGCCGCAGTTGGCAGCAACAGTTAAAAACACGGATGTGAAACAGGCCAACATGCTCGCGACCCGGCGCAGCTTGGTCGAGCGTTTGGCCGATTGGGGCGATCAACTGCGCTGGCAGGAGTTTTTCGACACGTACTCGAAGGTGATCTACTCAGCTGCGCGCCGATCCGGTCTCACGGATGCTGAAGCACAGGAAGTGGTGCAGGAAACCGTGATCACCGTTGCGAAGAACATCGACAAGTTGAAGTACGATCCCGCAATTGGTTCGTTCAAAGGCTGGCTCTTGCAGATCACGCGCTGGCGAATTGCCGATCAGTTTCGCAAACGCGAACCCGGCAATCCAAAACGTTCTCATTTATTCGACGACCGCGCCACGGCAACAATTGAGCGTGTCCCCGATTCGCGCGGGATTGATTTGGACGCCGTCTGGGAAACCGAGTGGAAGGAGAGTTTATTTGAGGCAGCGATCGCGCGAGTGAAAAAGCAAATCGAGCCGAAGCAGTTTCAGATTTTTGATTGCTATGTGCGCAAGGAATGGCCGGCGCAGAAAGTTGCCGCGCGATTGGGAGTCAATATTGGCCAGGTGTATCTGGCGCGGCATCGCGTCGGTGCGCTGTTGAAGAAGGAGGTTAAAGCGATGGAAAAGAGAGGTCGTTAATCAGTTCTGGTTTGGGGAGCGCACGCGCCTCGCGTGCATGTTTCGGCGGCCCGCCGAAACACCTTATGCGCATGCACCACAACAAGTTTGGGCACTTCGAAAAGTTCGCGATGGTGAGGACGCCATCGCCAGCACGCGAGGGCGCGTGCGCTCCCCAGAATTGCTTCGCCTCCGCTGCTTGTGTAAAATCGCACATTCCCGATCAGGTTACGGCTGAAGTACCAATCATTCCCGATCACGAATTGCTGCGCGTAATCGGGCGCGGCGCTTTCGGCGAGATCTGGCTGGCGCGGACTGTGACCGGCGCGTTTCGCGCGGTAAAAGTCGTCTACCGCAGCACATTCGAAAGCGAACGAGCGTTTCTTCGGGAATTCGAAGGGATGTCAGTTTTCGAGCCGATCTCTCGAGGGCATGCCGGCTTTATCAACATCCTGCACGTCGGACGGACCGCCGAGTATCTCTACTACAGCATGGAACTGGCGGACGATCATTTGGACGGCCGCAAGATCGATATTGGCAGCTACGAACCGCGCACGTTAAGAACCGATCTCGCGCGGCACAAACACCTCTCCGCCGACAAATCGATAGCGCTCGGGCTTTCGTTAACGGAAGCGCTTGAAGCATTGCACAAACGCGGGCTAACCCATCGCGATATTAAACCGTCAAACATCATTTTCAGCGAAAGCGTACCGAAGTTGGCCGACATCGGATTGGTGGCGGTCAGTGGACAGCATTCATTCGTTGGGACGGAAGGTTACATCCCGCCGGAAGGGCCCGGCACGCCACGCGCCGACATTTACAGTCTGGGCAAACTTCTTTACGAAACCTGCACCGGAAAAGACCGGCTCGATTTTCCCGAGGTTGATTCGCAATTGAGCATGCGCCCGGATCGCGAACGTCTGCTGCAACTCAACGAAGTACTGGTGAAAGCGTGCGCCAACGATCCAAACAAACGTTACGGATCGGCCGCGGAAATGCATCGCGACCTCACCGCACTGAAGCAAGGTGAACGCCCACGAAAATCGCGCGCAAAAATTTCGCTGGCGACGGTATCACTCGTGGTTCTTCTCGTCGCCGCAGTCGGGTTTTGGCTAAAGCCGTCGCAATCGACCACTGATCTTCACCTGAAAACAACGATCCGGACCGAGCCGAGCGGCGCCCTCGTGGTTTTAGGCGATCATGCGCAAAAGAGCCCCGCGACGTTCACAGACTTGGAATCGCGCAAATACAACCTGCGCATTATGAGCCCCGAATATGAGCCGGTGGAAACAAGCGTTGACTTCACACGCAAACAGTTACCAGACCTGCCGCCGTTTCGACTTGTGCGAAGCAGAGGTGCTCTTCAAATCCAATCCGAACCACCCGGAGCGAAGTTCTCGTTGCGGAGCGAGAACGGGCACGTTTCGCGCGAAGGCGTAACGCCGCAGGCCGTACCTGATCTTCCTACCGGCAAATACTCGATCGTCGCGCGCCACGGTGACTGGGAAATGCGCAGCGACGTCGATGTGCAGCGCGGTAAAACGACGAACAAATCTTTCGCATTTGTTACGGCTCTCACAAAGATTACCAGCGAACCCGGTGGCGCCGAGATTTTCGTGGATGGACAATCGCGGGGGCGCACCCCGCTCCATCTGGATCTGCCCGCGCGTTGGCACAACATGGCCGCGCATTTGGACGGGTGGCCTAACGAACAACAAAGGATTGATGTCGTCGCACAACGAGACAACGCAGCGCATTTTGTGTTCGCAAATGGCAGCGTCAAGATCACTAGCGCGCCCGGCGGTGCGACTGTGATGGCGAACGGAAAAGAGTTGGGTCAAACGCCGCTGGTGATCGAGGAAGTGAAGCCTGGCGACGTCACTTACGAGCTGCGCCTGGCCGGTCACAAGCAGGGGTCGGTTAGCGGGAAAGTTGAGCCGCAACAGCAGACGTTTCTGGCGGCGCGTTTGGAAAAGACGGTCGGTCCAGTAGCCGGGCAACCGTTCACCAACTCGTTAGGTATGAAGTTCGTTCCGCTTGGCGGCGTCCAGATTTCGATCTGGGAAACGCGCGTGCAAGATTACGAAGCGTTTTGTCGTGCAACTGGTCGACGATATGAACCACCCGATTTTCATCAGACACCAACTGATCCAGCTGTAAAAGTGAGCTGGTTTGACGCCATGGCTTTTTGCATATGGCTAACCGAAAAAGAACAAAACGGAAATCTGATTGGCGATCGGGAAGTGTATCGGCTCCCGACCGATGCGGAGTGGAGCATGGCCGTCGGCTTGGTGAATGAAAGCGGTTCGACGCCGGAAGCGCGCGACGGCAAAATTAGGAACGAGTTTCCCTGGGGTAAACAATGGCCTCGGCCAAACGACGCTGGAAACTATGCGGGAACTTCGGGAAAGCGACGCAGCGCAACGCTACCCGTTGGAAGTTTTAAGTCGAATTCGGTAGGCCTGTACGATCTCGGCGGGAACGTTTGGGAATGGTGTCTCGATACTTATAAAGGCGACAACACTGCAAGCGGCCGCGATTGGGGGGTATTGCGCGGCGGCTCCTGGGCCACCAGTAATCGTCTCGAAATGCAATCCTCTTACCGAAATGTAGTTGATCGCAATGATCGAGACGTGATTTACGGATTTCGCTGCGTGCTTGCGACGAAAGCTGG
>DASXYB010000327.1:0-4142 GCA_036502745.1 Candidatus Udaeobacter sp. | reverse complement strand
CCGTTGAGAAAATCGACAGTTTCGTGCACGGCCTCGCAGCCTGAACCCATCAAAACGATCACGCGCTCGGCGTCGGTTGCACCGTGATATTCGAACAGGCCGTACCGCCGTCCGGTTAACGCTGCGAACCGATCCATCGTACGCTGCACAATCTGCGGACAAACCGCATAAAATGGGTTCACCGTCTCGCGCGCCTGGAAATAGACGTCCGGATTTTGCGCGGTGCCGCGGATCACGGGGTGATCGGGCGAGAGTGCGCGCGCGCGGTGCTCAATCACACGTTCTTCATCGATCATCTGGAGCAGGACTTCGTTAGGTAAGGTGACGATTTTCGCGATCTCGTGCGAAGTGCGGAACCCGTCGAAGAAATGCAAAAACGGAATGCGCGATTCGAGCGTGGCCGCGTGCGCGATTAACGCCAGGTCTTGCGCTTCCTGCACCGACGCCGAGCAAAGCATTGCCCAGCCAGTCGCGCGCGCGGCCATCACGTCGCTGTGATCGCCGAAGATCGACAGCGCCTGTGCCGCGAGCGAACGTGCGGCGATGTGAAACACGGTCGGCGTCAGTTCCCCGGCGATCTTGTACATGTTCGGGATCATCAGCAGCAATCCCTGTGAGGAAGTGAACGTGGTGCTAAGCGCACCTGTTTGAAGTGCGCCGTGGATAGCTCCCGCGGCGCCACCTTCGCTCTGCATCTCGATGACCGATGGCACCGTGCCCCACAGATTCTTCACTCTGGCTGCCGACCATGCGTCAGCCCATTCACCCATCGGCGAGGCCGGCGTGATCGGATAAATCGCGATCACTTCGTTGAGCGCGTAAGCGATGCGCGCCACCGCTTCGTTCGCATCCAACATTTTGTATCCAGTCTTCACGGTGCGAAACGTATCCGTTGTTGCAGCCGGCCGATGTACCTTCGTTGCGTTTTGCTGTGCAATTATTGCGCTACCTACTGACCCTGTGCAGATGCAGCGCGAAATCTCGATGTTGGAAGACCCAGTAATGCGCAGCAAATCGCAAGTCTTGGTGAGCGGTCTTTGCTGGCGTTGTTATTTTCTGGAGAAAGCCAGAGACCACCGTCGCAGACTTTCGAGTTCGCCCTAACGAGAGCTAACTCGCCACGATTCGCGGGGAAACCAGACAAGTATTTTCGACAAAATTGAGACCCCACGGCCCTGTTGCGAGGTAACTTCGGCATGCTTGCCACGACACCCTGCCATTTCAGCGCATCGTCGTGATCGAGACACACGAGCACGCGGACGATTTCAAAGAGTGCTCATCGCCACTTACGTGCGCTAAACGCCCTCGATCAGTAAGTGGTACCAGCGGGATTAGGACGTCCGACGCCCGTGCCGCGCGACATAGCACAAACAGCCGACGATGATCAGCACGTAGAGAACCATCATCGATAAGACCGCTAGTAGAATCAGGGGTTGCATACTTTATCTCCTTCGTGGCTTTTGATAACGTAAGGACCCTTTTGCTGCTTTGCGTTCCTTGTCTTTTGCATTGCAAAAATTGCCCGTTGGAATCAATCGCTGAGAACCCCAGCTTCAACCGGTTTTGCTTGGACTGTTAGTGGTGATTTCCCAGCAGGTACTACTTGCACTGGTGCTGCGCGCAGGGCTGAGTGAACCTTGTGGCGCTAGAAACCGACGTTTGATTTCGTCCTCCAAGTTGGAGTTGGCGAGCCATGCCCTCGCACTAGCAGGATAGCAAAGCGATTGTGAAACGCCGGCTTTAGTCAGCGGTGTCGTGTGTATGGCCATTGCAGGCCACGCAATTTATGCACAGCAAAAGACAATAAACGCACAGTCGTGCTGTAGCAGCGGCAATAGCTTTCAATCGCACCAGGAGTGATTCGATGAAAAACACTCTATTGTTAACTGACGAAGCCGAAACAACCAGACTGATGTTGAAGGACGTTGCATTTGACGAGTTAGTAGTGCGCGATACTGAGGCGCACACGAGCTGCAATTGCGATCGATGGGGGCATCCCTGTCCGGGGTGTGTCAACCACGACATCCTATCTAAAGCGGAGAACTCCAGTTTCATCACCAGTCAAACAGTGAGATAACACGATGGAATACCTGATTGTATTCAGCGTTGCCGCGATGATGATAGCGTACACGTGGATCATCGGCCGCTGCCTGCGAAATGCATAACTGCGCAAAATACGGTGCTCAGGCTGAACCCGTCAGTTCACGACCACTGTGACCTGAGTGTCAGCGCGCCTGGTTGTCCCGGTAGTGTGTCCCACTAGAATACGGCCTCGCGCCAGCGCGGCGAAGGAATCGGATTCCCCCGGCGAGTTGGCAAGAAATGCAGAGCAAATCGCAATCGCCGCCGAGACTCACGGCGTTCCTTCGCCCATAATCGGTCGTGAGCGACGAAATCATTCGAGATACGCAACAAGCGGACGCTACCGCCGGCACCTGGTCGCGCGTGGTCCGGCTGATTGAAACGCATCCGGACGTAAAGCAAGTTCGGCTGAACATCAACAAGCACAGCGTCACGGTGGGATTTTACGAAACGCCATCGGAAGAAACGCTGAACCAAATCAAGGCCGACGTGCGCGCGGAACTCTCAGGCCAATGGGATGTATCGATAAAGCCTGATGATAAATCGCCGACAGTTCATCTGCACAAAATCGGTAATCACACGACCGAATTTCATCGCGCTCATCCCGCCGACGAACCGCCGGTAATTTGGAGATCGATTGCGTTGCCGGCGTGGCGAAACCGTCCGTTCCCGCGACCAGTCGCGCGTGATTACCGCCTCATGTTGCTGCTGGCTGCGACTTGTGGATTAAGCACGCTTGCCGGTTTTCTCTTTGGCCGCGCGAGAATGCCAGGCGAGTTCATCGCGGCTTCTTTTGTTCTGGCTTATCTCAGCGGCGGTTGGTTCGCCACTCAGGATGTCTGGTACGCCCTCAAGCGCGGCAAGATCGACATCCAGTTTCTGATGGTAGCCGTCGCATTCGGCGCGCTATTTGTTAAAGGATGGACCGAAGGGGCGACGCTGCTCTTTCTCTTTTCGTTAAGCAATGGGCTGGAGCAGTTCGCAAATTACCGCACACGTAAATCGATCGAGTCGTTGCTCAAAGTGGCGCCGAAACACGCAGTGCGACGTGAAGATGGTCGCTGGGTAGAAACTCCGATTGAGGAAGTGCAGATCGGAGATGAATTGCTGGTGAAACCCGGCGAACTTTTTCCAGTCGACGGCGTGATGATTGAAGGCGCGACGTCCGCCGACGAATCGGCGTTGACCGGCGAAGCGATTCCGCTGGTAAAACAAATCGGCGACGCCGTGAGTGGCGGCACGCTCAATCTCGACGGCCAATCGGTCATTCGCGCGACGCGCCAGCTGGGGGAGAGCGCGCTTAGCCGGATTCTTGGACTGATTGAAATGGCGCAGCAGCAGAAAGCGCCTGCGCAACGTTTCACAGACAGCTTTAGCCGATATTACACGTGGATTGCGCTTTCACTGTCGGCGGTTGTGTTTGTCGTGCTGCTCGTGATGCATCGTCCGACAGCCGATGCCTTTTATCGCTCAATGACCGTGCTCGTCGTGGCGTCGCCATGCGCGTTGGTCTTATCGGTTCCGTCAGCAATCCTGGTCGCCATTGCTGCAGGTGCTCGGCGTGGAATTTTGTTTCGCGGGGGTGTCGCAGTCGAAAATCTCGCCGGCGCGACCCAGTTCGCGTTCGACAAAACCGGAACACTGACCAAAGGCGCGCTGGTGGTCGCGAGGATCACTTCGTTTGATTCACAAGATCAAGATGCACTTCTTCGATGCGCTGCTTCAGTAGCACATTTCTCCACGCATCCCCTGGCGCGGGCGATTGTCGCGGAGGCAGAGAAACGCAACGTGCCGATTAATGAGGCGACCGACTTCTTAAATTTGCCGGGACTGGGCATGGAAGGATCGGTCGCTGGAAATCGAATTCTCATTGGCAGCAGGCGATTGATGAGCGACCGCGGGATCCCAATACCGGTGGTTGAATTAACAAACGAAGGAGAAGTTTGGATCGCCAACGATCAGGCGCTCGGAGTGATTTATTTGCGCGATGAGATCCGGCCGGCCGCGAAACGCGTCATCGATTTCCTTAAGCGGTCCGGTCTATCTGTCGCACTGCTTAC
>DASXYB010000326.1:0-7462 GCA_036502745.1 Candidatus Udaeobacter sp. | reverse complement strand
ACGGTGAACAGCAGACCGTATTCTTTTACTCCCGAGTTATCGCGTATTACGCCGCCGAACGAGGCCACCCAGCTCGTTAGGTCCCGGTAAATCGCATAACGCTGTTCCTGGAGAGTTTCGGTCGCGCCTTCATACTGCTCTTGAACGGCCAGGCCCCAGTTGTCGTTAACGCGCAGGTATCCGCCTACAACGAACAAGCTGCTATTCTCGAAGAATGGGTTCCCATTCAGATACCGATGGCCGACGTTCACTTGTAAATTCGCCAGCGGTTGCACAGACGCATAGGTGTCGACTTCCGTGAAACCCTTGGCGAAAGCGGGTAGCTGAGAATTCACGGAAAAGGACATCCACGGCAGGGGATTAAACCGGAGATTGTTGAACAAATTTGAGTAATCCGTTCGGTCGTACGGATTCTCGAAGTTTCTGTCGACGAAGGTATCCAGTTCAAGCCACGTCATCGTTGAATCGTCCCGCCGGGTTTCCAACTTGTTGCGGATCCCCACGCGCCAGACCGTCCAGTCGGCAATCGAATCAATCGGCGTGAACTGTGGAAACTCGATTGCTCGAAGCTGCGTGGAAGGTTCAAATCGATCAAATTGCAAAACCGACAGAGGATTGGGTCCATCTTCTTTCACATAGGAAAAGTCGGTAAACGGTTGGATCACGTGCATCAACCCGTCTAAACCGAACGCACGACTCTGCACATTCTCCCATTTTCGAGATATTTTGAACGAAGCTTCCGCGCCGGTATCAAAGACGCTTCGAAACGTATCCCCAGCAAATTTGATGGGATTGGTTGTTGATGGTGGCGGCAGGATAGTGTCGGGCACGAGCGGATTTGATGGGGGCACAAATATTGTTGAACCGAGATCCCAGGTCTTGCCGTAGTAGGTGCCTCGATATCCAACCCGGGGCACAATCGACAGCCAACCAAAATATGTATTGGGAAAAACCAGTTCATGGTACGTGTCGAAACGCTCCGTGCCATAATTCTTGATACCTGAGTCCTCAGGGAATTGTAGCCGCAAATTGGCGATTCCGGTTTCGCCTTGGTAAAATATCGGCCCGCCAAAAAGTGCATGCCGTTTGATATCCAGGGCCACTTCCGGTTGGCGTTCCGTTGTGGTGAAGAAATCATTTGCCTGAAAACGCTCGATCCCGGTGAGGGTGAAAAACGGGTTTATTTTGGTCAGCGCTACCACGTTGTCCGGAACAGGATCGATCCGAAATTCTCCCTGGAAAAAGTCTTGCATCACGTACTGGTCACTCAGCTTGGTGATGTTGGCCATGCCATAGATGGAGTCGGTGAAATCGGTGTGGTCCTCGATACCGAGCCGATATCGCGAATCTGGCACACCTACTCGCGGTATGTCGGTTTGATTGATCTCCGGGTTTTGGTCGTTGATGTAAAAAGTTTTTATCCGCGCAACACTGCTTTGGTCTTTCCCGTATTCAATTGTCGGCTCGAGACCGATCGCTGGTCCTCGCCTGCCAAAATAGTCAAGCCGGAGCCGAGTCTGAATATTATCTGTGATCGGAAAGGTGACCTGCGTCAGGAGTGATGGGCCCCAGGTACTGTAATACGCGGGCGAGACGGCAAAACTAAACGCGTTGTCGAGCGATTGGTAGAGATACGGAAACCAAAACACCGGCACCTTTCCGACGTATGCGGTGACGTCCAGAAGGATTACGCGATCCTTGTCGTAAAGCCGAATCTTGCGGGCGTGCAGTCGAAAATCGGGCTTCGACGAATCGTGCGTGGTGAAAGTCCCGCCCTTGATAAGATAGGCGTTGTCCCCCTCAATCGAGGTCACATCGTTACCGGCCAGAAAGTAAGGTTGTGATTCCGTCCGTCCGGTGATGGCCCGAATCTTTTTCGTTTCAGTGTTGTAAATCCCGCTGTCGGCGTTGTAGAGGCTTGCATCGCGATAAATTCGAACGTGCCCCCTCAACTCCACGTCGTGCGTGGACGAATTGTACTGTGCGTAATCGGCGTAAATGTCTGTGTTCCCGACGTGAATCGCGACATTATCGCGCGCGGTCGCCAAACCGTTTTCATACGTGGTTTGCCCGGTGGAAGTGATCTCAATTGGGCCATTGTCCGGAGTTTTGATTTCTCCGTACATCCCACCGGCAGTCGCAAGCAGGCCGGCCAGCAAGAAAACCACCGTTCGCATGGCGAAGCCACCGTACTGCACCAAAGTCCCCCTGCAAAGGCAAAACCGCTGACCCGAGGAGATAAATAGACGCCAGGCTCGCGATGACCGGCCGCTTGTCTAAATGTCGGCCCAATATAGCCATACGCGACAAGCATGGGGTTAAACTGTAACCAGTTTTATCCTCCGGCAATTCGATAGTCCGTCTATATTCTTCCCGACTGTAGCGAGTTGAAAGCTCGAAGGGTAACATGGCTCCGGACGGAAAATCCGAAAATGCTCAGCGCGTGTTCGTCCTCGCGGACACGCACAATCGATTGCCGGAGAGGGTGAAGGAGATGGCCAAAAGGGCTGATGAGATCTGGCATCTTGGCGATGTTTGCGCGGAAACGATTCTTGACGAACTGCAGGCAATCGGGCCGCGCGTCCGGGTTGTGCGCGGAAATTGCGATAGCAATTTTGAATGGCCATTAGTTCTCGACGTTACGCGAAGTGCCTTAAAATTCCGCCTTCAGCACATTCCCCCGGATCGAGCGCCGGATGATGTCGATGTTCTCCTGCACGGGCATACGCACGTCCCGCGCAACGAAAAGCTCGGCCGGGTTCTGTTTCTTAATCCTGGCTGTGTGACTCGGCCCAACCGCGGCGCGCCTGCAAGTGTGGCGTGGCTTGAACTCGCGGATGTCAAAATCATTTGGAAGCTCGTGCCTCTTCGCTGACGCGCATCCTTGTTCGTGATTCGCTCTTGATTAAATCAATGGCAATCGCTTTTCTTCACGAAGATGAGTTCGGCTCTCGATCAAATCTTCGTTAACGCGAAGCGATGGCTGCTTTCCTGGATTGCCGGCGCGCCGGATTGGATGATCCAGATCACGTCCAGCCTGATCAACATTGTCGCGTTGCTCGCCGTATTTCTAACGCTCTTCGCGCTGATGTCGGTGCTGGAGCGTAAAATTTTAGGACGGATGCAAAATCGTTACGGGCCTAACCGCGTCGGGCCGTTCGGTCTCTTCCAACCGGTTGCAGATGGAATCAAAATGTTGATCAAAGAGGACATTGTGCCGGCGCGTGCAGACAAGGTCGTCCATTTTCTTGCTCCAGTTGTGCTTGCTGCAGTGGCCATCCTCACGCTGGGTGTGATTCCGTACGGGCGAAACATGACCGTGTTCACAATTGATGGCGGCATACTCTTTTTCTTCGCGGTGGGATCGGCAACCGAACTCGCGGTGTTTATGGCTGGATGGGCCAGTAATAACAAATTTTCGATGCTGGGCGCCATGCGCGCGATTGCCCAGATGTTCAGCTACGAATTGCCGCTGATTATCACAGTGCTGCCAGTGGTAATGATCGTTGGGTCGCTTATGCCGGATAGCATTGTTTTCGCGCAAGGCGAATACACGTTAGGCATCGTGCCGCGTTGGTTTGTCTTCACGCCATGGGGCGCGGCGGCGTTCATATTGTTTTTCGTCTCTGGCCTCGTGGAATCGAACCGCACACCATTCGATGTCCCGGAGGGCGAATCGGAAATCGTCGCTGGACACATGACTGAATATTCGGGATTTAAATACGCCACGTTTTTCATGGCGGAGTATCTGGGAATGTTCGCCGTCAGCGGACTAGCGGTGACTTTGTTTTTGGGCGGCTGGCATGCGCCCGTGCGCGTGCTTGAATTCGTTCCCTCTTACATCTGGTTTTTCGCAAAGCTGAGCGTGCTGCTTTTCGTTTATATCTGGCTGCGCGCAACGCTGCCGCGCACGCGCGTCGATCAAATGATGAATGTCGCCTGGAAGTTCATGTTACCGATGGCGTTCACGTGCGTCATTGCCGCAGCCGTCTGGCATTACGCCGGGCGAGGTATGCGCGGTTGGCTGTGGTCGTTGTTCGTAATCGTGTTTGTTTATAGCGCGCTATCGATACTGCTGGACACGCGAAGAAAATTCGCCCGGCGTGTTTACCGTTTCGCTGAATGAACGGTGCGGCATTCATTCTGATTTCTGTCTTAATGCTCGCCGGAGCGTTCGCAGCCGCGACGTTGCCGAACCTTATGCACGCCGCGTTCTGCTTTGTGCTGGCGTTGCTTGGGCTAGCATCCTTTTTTTTCCTGCTGGGCGCAGAATTCGTAGGACTTGCCCTCGTGTTCATTTACATCGGCGCAGTGGCGGTGTTGATCGTGTTCACGATTCTTCTCACGCGCCGCAATTCCAACGAATATCATGGTATTAACTGGAGCGGTGTTCTGATCGCGGGTCCGGTTTTTGGAGGTTTGACGTGGGCGGTTCTCAAAACTCAATCGGTGTCCATCGTGCCGCCGCACATTCAGGCACTCACGGTTAAGCAAATCGGCCAGGCGTTAATGATCGGTTATGTGTGGCCATTGCAATGCGTCGGGCTTCTCCTGACGGCCGCTCTCATCGGCGCCCTCGTGCTAGTGATGGAGGAAAAACGATGAGATGAAGCAAACGCCCAACGCTCAACGCTCAACTTGCAACGCTGAATTCAGAAGAGATTCTGAGTTCGACGTTGAACGTTGGACGTCGAGTGTTGGACGTTTTCTGCCAGGACTGCAATGACGCCGACACTTCAACTCTTCCTCATCGTTTCCGCGGCATTGTTTTCCATCGGCCTGCTCGCGGCGCTCAGTCGGCGACACGCGATTTTTATTTTGATCGGCATCGAAATGATGCTCGCGGCCGCGAACTTGAATTTCATCGCGTTCTGGCGTTTCGCGCCGCCGCCGCATCCACCAACCGGGGTGATGATCGCAATCTTCTCGATTGCAATTTCTGCAGCAGAGGCTGCCGTCGGCCTGGCGATGGTGATTGCCGTTTACCGGCATTTCCGGACAACCAATGTGGATCAATACGACCAGCTCAAAGGATGAGTCCCGGCATCGTGAGTAATCTCTGGCTGTTATCGGGGGTGCCATTTGCGGCAGCATTCCTGATTTTGAGCTTCGGAAGATCGCGGCGCAAAAGCGCGGCTGCCCTCGCAATCACTGGCCAAATCGTTGTGCTGGCACTCTCGATCGTGGCTTTCCTTCCTACACTGCAAACGCCCGGGTTCCGAGCGGTCCAGAATTTCACGTGGTTCACGTTCGGTGAACAAACGCTGCGGCTTGGATTTGTTCTCGATCCGCTCGCTGCTGCCATGCTGATGATGATCTCACTTGTCGGCCTGTGCATTTTTATCTTCAGCGTCGGCTACATGGCTGACGACAATAATTTCACGCGTTTCTTTGCATATCTGTCGTTCTTTTCCGGCGCCATGCTCGGGGTAGTTGTCGCGAACAGCTTGCTTCTGCTTTTTATGTGTTGGGAACTCGTAGGGCTCGCGTCGTATTTGCTTATTGGCTTCTGGATCGAGCGACCGAGCGCCGCGGCGGCAGCAAAGAAAGCATTCATCACTACGCGCATCGGTGACATGGGATTTTTTCTCGGAATGCTTTGGCTTTACAATCGTAGTGGCACATTGCTTTTTTACGATGGCGGCCGTGGTTGTCTTGAAAGTGCCGGCCTCGCCTTGGTTGGCGCAAGCGCCACGTTCATTGCGCTTCTAATTTTCTGCGGAGCAGTTGGCAAATCCGGACAGTTCCCACTGCATGTCTGGCTGCCCGATGCGATGGAGGGTCCCACGCCGGTTAGCGCACTCATCCATGCGGCCACAATGGTTGCCGCGGGTGTGTTTCTGGTTGCACGCGTTTATCCGCTATTTTCGTTAGGCGCCATTAACGGTGTGACCTCCTCGCTGACGGTCGTTGTTTGGATTGGAGTAACCACAGCGCTCATGGCCGCGCTCATCGCGATAGCGCAGGCCGATATTAAGCGCATTCTGGCTTATTCAACCGTGTCGCAGCTCGGATTGATGATGGTTTCGTTAGGCGTCGGCGGTGTGGCGGCTGGAATCATGCATTTGCTTGCGCACGGTTTTTTCAAAGCGCTTCTGTTTCTTGGCTCTGGTTCCGTGATTCACGGATGCCATGGCGAACAGGACATTCGTAAAATGGGCGGCCTGCGCCGCCTGATGCCTGTGACGTTTGGGACGTACGCCATTGGTATGATGGCGTTGAGTGGCTTCCCCCTCTTCTTCTCAGGCGGCTGGACCAAGGAGGAAATCCTTCACGCCACCGCGTATTGGCCGCGATCGCATGCACCATATTACCTTATGTTGGTCGGGGTCGTTCTCACCGCGCTCTATATGACCCGGCAAATGATCTATGTCTTTTTCGGTAATCGCCGTAATGCCACTGAACACGCCCACGAGAGTCCGCGTGTGATGACGATGCCGCTCATTGTGCTGGCGATTGGCACAATTTGTTTGAGTGTCGTACTCACCTCCGCCTGGCCCTGGCTCGATGCTTATCTCACGGGTGAATCGGTTCACTTCGACATTGCGCGTCTGATCCAGCCGATGCTTTTGATTTCGCTCGCGCTCGTGGGCGGTGGGATTGCAGTAGGCATTTCGTTCTACCGCAAAGCTGGCGCGCAGGATCGAGGTCGACCTGCGGAAGTTGATCCACTCGAATACGCGCAACCGGCCTTGTTCCGGTTCCTCGCAAACAAGATGTGGATCGATGAGCTGTATGGCAGGACGATCATCGCTTTTGCATGGGCCACCGCGCGTTTCTCCGACTGGATGGATCGTTATTTCTGGGATGGTTTGGTACGCGCCTTCGGCGCAATTAGCCAATTGTTTGGAACGTTTACAGCCGGTGTTGACGAGCGCGGCATCAATGCCGGAGTAGATGAAACGACGGGTGGCGCCCGCGGTTTGGGGCGCCTGTTGTCCGGCGCGCATTCTGGACAGATTCAAGTTTACCTTGGCGTCGTGGCTGTTGGAATGCTGGCGCTGCTTCTTCTCTACGCATGGTTGGCTTAGTCACGGCGATTATTTTGATTCCGCTCCTCGGCGCGGTGGCCGTGTGCGCATGGCCGCCCGCCTTTGCTGAGACTAGTGCGGGCAGGCTGCGCGACGGCAGGCCGATTGCGCTGATGTTTAATATCATTTCTGCTGCATGCGCCCTGGCGCTGTGGTGGAATTTCGATCCCACCGCGACTGGACTTCAGTTCGCGGAACATCATGCGTGGATTCCGGCTATCAATGCCGAATATCTGGTCGGCGTCGACGGTCTGAGCCTGCTGCTCGTGCTGCTCACCTCGTTGATCATTCCATTCGCAGTCCTTGCGCAACCAGCTCCCGATCGAAGCCGCGAGTTTTACGCGACCATGCTCGTCATGCAATCTGCGCTCTACGGCACTTTCACTGCGCAGAATTTCGTTCTCTGGTTCCTCTTCTATGAAATGAGTCTG
>DASXYB010000325.1:0-2639 GCA_036502745.1 Candidatus Udaeobacter sp. | reverse complement strand
AGCGTGAACGGGTTCGTTAACGATCTCGTCCGCCAATTCCCCATGGAATACAGCGTCGAGCTCAAACGGCTGATCGAGCTCGAAATGGAAGGCTCGGTCGGATAGTCGCGAGCTCCTGGCTTGCGTTCCTATGGTCGCAACCGAGGACGCATCCGCTACACTCCGGCACGTTTGGAAGCTATGTCGTTAGTCACAGATCAACAACACGCCGCATCTATTCTCTCGGGCATACGCGAGCTGCGCGATTTGCCGCAGTGGTTCCGCGACGAGCAACGCGCAGCATGGGATCAATTCGAATCCATGCCACAGCCGACCCGAAAAAATCAGGCGTGGCGATTCTCGAACGTCGGTCTTCTCGATCTGGCGCCGTTCAAGACCAGTCCGCCGCTTTCTGAAGACGACCGGAAAAATATTCTGAAATATTCGCGTGGCCTCGAGCAGTACGCGGGGCGGATGATCTTTGCTAACGACCAACTGGTTGAGCGCGATATCGTTTCGGAAGACTTGAAAAAACGCGGGGTGATTTTTCAACCGCTCGAGCGCGCCATGGTGGAACATGCCGATCTCTTCCGGAAATATTTCATGTCCACCGAAGCGAAGCTTGGCTCGGCAAAATTCGCCGCGTTACACAAGGCGCTCGTTTCGACGGGAACATTCTTGTTTGTTCCGCGCGGGCTCGAAATTGAATTGCCGATCGAAATCTTCCATTGGTTACGCCACGACAACATGTCGGTGTTCCCGCATCTGCTCCTCGTGGCCGATGAGTTAGCGAAGGTCACGGTGATCGAGCATTTCCGATCGTGCAGCGGAAGGGCGCCCGGCTTTGCCTGTGGCGTGAACGATCTCATCGCCGGTCCTGGAGCGAAGGTGACATACGTCTGCGCGCAGGAATGGGCCAGCAACGTGGTCGCGTTACAAATGAATTCCACGGTGGTCGATCACGACGCTTCAGCTATGAGCCTGAATTTACACGTAGGCGCGAAATATTCGCGGTTCGAAAGTTTGAGCCGTCTCGCTGGTGAAGGCGGCCGCAGCGATCTGCTCGCTGTTGCCGTCGCCAAACACCAGCAGGAATTCGACGCGCGCACGCTGCAGGACCATGTGTCGCCACGCACAGCGAGCGACTTGCTTTACAAAAACGCCTTGGACGATCGCGCTCGCACCATTTTCGGCGGGCTTATCCGCGTCGAACCGCACGCTCATTTCACTGACGCTTACCAAAAAGTTCGCAATCTTCTTTTGAGCGATGATGCCGAAGCGAATTCGATGCCCGGCCTCGAAATCCTCGCCGATAACGTCCGTTGCACTCACGGCGCAACATCCGGGCAGATCGACGAAGACGAACTCTTCTATCTGCGAACGCGCGGGATTCCCACGAAAATCGCCCAGCGCCTCCTCGTCACCGGCTTTTTGGACGAAGTCATCCGGCGTCTCGATCATCCCGCGATTGGTGACCATTTGCACCGATTGATCGAAGAGAAATTCGCCGCATAGACTTTTCAGCGGCACGCGCGTCTTGCATGCTGCTTTCGATGTTTTTCCCTCGCGATTTTCTTGGATCAATTCTCCTTTTTCTCCTCGGTATTGAGTTCGAAATTGATTTTTACGTCGTAATGGTCGCCTTTGATTAGCCCGGTCGGCGGAGGATCAACCTGGCTGATTTGTTTCGCGACCGCCGTTACGGATTCATTCACTGTGGCGTTCCCGGATAGTTTGACGATTTCAAATTTCGAAACGCGACCGTCTTTTTCGATTCTCACCTTCACGAGTGTCGAAATTTTTGAGCCCGAAGGCACATTCGTAGTCGGCTGGATCCATGCACTGTAAAAACGATCATGCAGCATGTTGCCGTACCAGCCAAATTCGGACGCGGTGCTTCCACCGCCCGCGCTGCCAGCTTTGCCTGTTGATGCGCTTTGGCCGCTTCCGCTGTGAGATGGAGAATCCTTTTTTGCGAGCACAATTCTGTCCTTTTTCTGCGACTTAGCGATCGCTTTCGCTGGGCTCGACTTAGGTTTTGCCGCCGGTTTTGAAGAGGCTTTCGCCAGCAGCTTTTTCCTGGGAGTGGGTTTCGGGATTGGTTTTGGTGCCTTCGCTCTCACTACAGGCGTGGCGCTCCGCTTCGGCAGCGGTGTTGCTGTTGCCGTCGGTTTCGGCGTCGCCGCCGGCAATTCGATTTCACTCTTAGCGGTGGTTGCGACAGGCTTTTCGTCTGGGGCTTCATCCCGTTCTTGCTCTCTGGATTCAGTGTCAGTGGCTGGATGCTTTGGTGCTGGCAACTCCTGTTTTTGTAATTCATCTGCCGAGAGATCTCCCGCGGTCCCCAACCAAACGATGCTCTCTGGATTCGATGGGGCTCTCGCTGCCACGCTCCAGCGGATCAGTCCTACGATCAGGGCAACGTGCGCCAGCGCGATCAGGAAGACGTTTCCCCAAAAACGCCCGCCGGGCGCACCATATCTTTGCGAAGGCGGCCCTTTCGGCATTTAATTCGGCTCTGCCTTGGTGGCGATACCGACCTTCGTAATTCCCGCGCGTTGCAACGCGTCCATCACTCCGATCAATTTTTGCACAGGCAAATCGCGATCAGGCCGAATCACAATTGCGATATCTGGATTCGTCTGTTTCAACTGCACCAA
>DASXYB010000324.1:0-3603 GCA_036502745.1 Candidatus Udaeobacter sp. | reverse complement strand
TTGCTCATTCACAAAGGCTACGAACTGGAAGAAGGCAGCGATTGGGTGAAGACGAAATCGGCAAACAAGGAAGAGCAAGTCATCAAGGATCTGCTGCTCGAAATTCAGCGCGAGAATCCCTATCGCTGGCACGAGATCATGAAGGATTGGCGCGGTGTATCTGAGGAGACCACCACCGGCGTGCATCGACTCTACAAAATGCACGAGGAAGGACGGCTGCTCGTTGCTGCGATCAACGTCAACGATTCAGTGACCAAATCGAAGTTCGACAATCTGTACGGCTGCCGGCATTCGCTGGTCGACGGATTGAATCGCGCGGTCGACGTCATGCTTTCCGGAAAAGTCGCCGTGATTTGCGGTTACGGCGACGTCGGCAAAGGCTGCGCACAATCATTGCGCGGACAGGGGGCCCGCATTGTTGTCACCGAGGTTGATCCGATCAACGCGCTGCAAGCGTCGATGGAAGGATATGAAGTCACGACCATCGAAGACACGCTGGGCCGCGGCGACGTTTACATCACTGCAAGCGGCAACATCGACGTGATCACGCTCGAACACATGCAGCGGATGAAAGATCAGGCGATCGTCGCAAACATCGGCCATTTCGACAACGAGATTCAGGTGGACGCTCTCAACGAGGCGAAAGGCGTGAAGAGAACCAATATCAAACCGCAGGTTGATAAATACACGTTCCCGAACGGGCGCGAGATTTTCATGCTCGCGGAAGGCCGCCTGGTGAATCTCGGGTGCGCCACAGGTCACCCGAGTTTCGTAATGTCCAATTCATTTTCCAATCAGGTCCTCGCACAACTGGATCTGTGGAAAAACCGCGACACTTACAAGGTCGGCGTTTACGTTTTGCCGAAAAAGCTCGACGAAGAAGTCGCGCGCCTGCATTTGGAGAAGATCGGCGTGAAACTTACAAAGCTGTCAAAGAAGCAAGCCGAATACCTTGGTGTCCCAGTGGACGGCCCGTTCAAATCAGAGCATTACCGATACTAATGGTAGGGACATCGCGCTGCGATGTCCGGACGGCGCAGTGCGCCATCCCTACCTTTCGGTCGGCGGCATGACGATTGAGTCGGTCACGTGCAACCGGGTCACTCTTAGCTCGCCAATTTCCAGTCGCTTGATTTTTGCGTGACCGATAACCAGCCGGCCAATCGCTATGAATCCGATCGCGACCGCGCTGAGCGCAATCGCGCCTACTGCAATCGCTCCGATTGATTGCGCGCCTACGGCCAGCGCGCGAATGGCGACGGGGCCGAAGCTTCCTTGTATTTCCTCGAGTTCGTTTGATTTCATCTGGTTACCTCCGCGCTCGTGACTTCAACGTAGCTGCAGTTCGATTGTCCGCCATGTCGCCATTTTCCAGAAATATGGACGGGCTGATTATTCTTTGCCGCCTCGGTGAGTACTTTGCTTTGGTACTTCGGTGCGCCGAGCAAGACCGTCGACCCCGCGCTCCGAAAACTAAACATGATCTGCGGGCTGCACGGCTCGCCTGGGTAAAGCGTCACCGAACCGACTTTATCGAAACGCACACCAGCGGGCGCTGCCCTCGTCTGCACCGCTGGCTTCTTTATCTGCGCGCAACCAGCCATTCCGGTCAGAGTCGCCCCTGCGACGATCCAAATTGATAGAACCTTTTTCATATGGTGCTGAATCGGAACTTCTCGCGGGCGACAATCACTGCCGAATTTTTAGCAGGGCAATTTTGCGCGCAAGATAGGCTGAAAAATAGCCGACGTAACGCTGTTGCAAATCCGTGCGTTGCCAGTCTTTGCCGGTTAAAGTTTTCCGGCAATCAGGTGCGCCACAGCTGCATTCGATAGAATAATCGTCGTCATCGGTCATCGCCCAATCGTGTGTGAGTTCTTCGCCAGCGCGAACGTGACGCATCGCAACGAACGTGATCTCGCCGCGCATCCCGAGATTCGGATCGCATGAGTGATTTGAATACAGCATCGACAAATCGCGTTCTTCTCGCGTCACCGGCGCGACAAACAGGTCGTCTCCGACCTGAATTTCCACCGGACCAAGCACAGGCGTGATTTTTTCACGCAAAGTTTTTCCATCAACAATATGCCCGCCTTTGACCGCGACGATTTCGGTTTTGGGAATGTCAGCTATCGCGAACAGACCGCATCCATGGATTTTACTCTCTCGCACTTCCGTCTTTGGAGAGCGGTACGAGAGCGGTATCATCGCGCAAAATAGCCAAGGTCGAACGCGTTGTCCTCTACGCGTTGCCAATGGAGACGGCCGGCCCTCGGGCCGTTGGTCGGCGGTTGACACAACCGCCGCTACAACGTTGCGTGCATGCTCCACTCAGCATGAAATCTCGCAAAGCTGCGGTTATTTTCATTCTCGTCACGGTGACTCTCGACATCCTGGCCATGGGTTTGATTATCCCCGTTTTGCCGAAGTTGATTCTGGATTTTCTCGGCGGCGAGATGACGGATGCGGCGAAGTGGAGCGCGCGCTTCGCGGTGGTCTTTGCGTTGATGCAGTTTTTCTTTTCACCATTCCTCGGAGTGTTGTCCGATCGATTTGGAAGACGGCCGATCATCCTGCTTTCAAATCTCGGTCTCGGATTGGATTACATCGTGATGGCGATGGCGCCCACATTGAGCTGGCTTTTCCTCGGCCGAATTATTTCAGGAATCACGACTTCAAGCATTCCCACCGCGATGGCTTACATTGCCGACGTTACGCCGAAGGAAAAACGAGCTGGAGCGTTCGGGCTGATTGGCGTGGCATTCGGAGTCGGGTTTACATTCGGACCAGCAATTGGTGGATTGGCTGGCGATGTCAATCCGCGTCTCGCGTTTTGGCTTGCAGCGGCGCTGAGTCTAGCAAATTGGCTCTGGGGGTACTTTTTCGTTCCCGAATCGCTGCCGAAAGATCAACGAAAAGAATTCAATTTGCGCCGCGCAAACCCGGTCGGCTCACTTAAGCTGTTGCGTTCTCATCACGAACTTTGGCGACTGACCACGATCCAATTCCTGGCCTATCTGGCGCACAATGTGTTTAGCGTCTGGGCTCTTTACGCGATCTATCGCTACGCCTGGAGCCAGGGAATGATCGGAATATCGCTGATGATTGTGGGAATCGTCACCGCCGTAATTTCCGGCGGGTTGACGGGCAGAATGGTGAAACGTTTCGGCGAAAAACGGACGCTCTACATCGGCCAGTTCTTTGGATCGAGCGGTATGCTTATGGCCGGGTTGGCCAAAACAGGCGCGTGGTTGCTGGCTTCGATTCCGATCATTTCACTTTGGAACATTTCCATGCCAGCCGCGCAAAGCATGATGACCCATCGCGTCAGCGAGCGGGAGCAAGGCGAATTACAAGGAGCGCTCCAGAGCATGCGTTCGATCACCTTCATTGTTGGCCCATGGTTATTCCTTCGAATTTTTGGATGGTTCATCGATCCGAAAAGTCGCATTCACCTTCCAGGAGCGCCGTATTATCTGGCAGCCGCTTTTCTTTTTACCGCGATGCTGATGTCGACACGCATTCAGCAAACACCGGTCCAATCACAAGAGACCATACCGCCGACCGTGCCGTTGGTGCCACCAGAGATCACCGCGACTGGCG
>DASXYB010000323.1:0-3776 GCA_036502745.1 Candidatus Udaeobacter sp. | reverse complement strand
GGAGCTGCCCCGTGGAAAATCGTGCCTGTCACCCGGGAGATGGCCAGCGGCAAAAGCGAACTGACTCCGCCATACGCAAAGCCCAAAAGCAAACCCACGATGAAACGTGTCTTGTAAGGTTTAATGTAGCCGAGGAGACGCCGGTACGGACCGGAGGCTGCACGTAACGTTTGCCAGAATGACAGTTTCTTCTTAGCCGCTTTTGCGTCGCTCATGACGTTCGGGCTGCCGCATGCTGTGGCAGCAGCGAATCCATAGCACCGATCACCGCTTCCGTCGAGATTTCGCTCATCGGAAAACGGGGGCGAACCGGCGCAAATTCGGTCACAGGGGCGCCCGATTTTCCGTGTAAAATCAGTGCCGGACTGTGCGTTGGCCGCCAATGAAATGGGTTCGTCGGCCCGAACAGGATCACCTGCGGCGTGCGCGAGGCAGCGGCGAAGTGCATTGGCGCCGAATCGACTGTCACGAGCAGTTGCGCCTGCCCAACTAACGCTGCCAGCGTAAGCAAATCTGTCTTTCCAGAGAGGTTAATAAATTTTTGCCGCGTCCGGTGTGTGATTGCCGCGATATGCGTTTGCTCATGAGCTGCTGGTCCACTCGTTAAAACAAGATCGAATTCGTTGTCTTCGCGGAAGTGATCAATGACCTCTGCCCATCGCGCAGCGTCCCACAGTTTTTCCAGGCGAGCCGAGCCGGGGTGTAAAATCACGTAAGGGCGGGTGATTTTCCAATCGCACCGAAGTCTGTCAGCTTTTTCGCGCGCCGTCCGCGGAAGATCGAGCTTGGGAGCGGAAGAAGCAGCACGGACGCCGAGTGGTCCAAGCAAAGCCAGATTGTAGTCGATGGTGTGCATATCCCGCACCCGGACTTCAACAAGATCAGTGTAAACTTTGGCGCGTGTCTTGGACTGCTCGCGGACCCGATACGACGCAACCCGTCTCCGCGCAGCTGAGAGCAGGGTCAAAAAAGCCGACCGATCGTTTCGCGTAAAGTCGATGCAATAATCAAATCTCTGGCCGGCGACCGAAGAAACCATCGCGACGTCTCGCAGATTGCGTCGGGCGATTAGAACGCGATCCACGTTTGAAACGGCCGGAAGCAGTTCAGCGCATTCGTTCGAAACGACGAGGGTGATATGAACATTTGGATAGCTGCTACGCAGCGCGGCAATCGCTGGCGTAGTCAAAATCAGATCGCCGATTCGCTTGAGTTGCAGGAGAAGAATTTTCATCCGCCTTTAACAATGAGCGGCGGTTTTCAAACCGCCGCGGGCGATCTGGAGGTCGCCTGTGTTGAACAAATCATCGCGTCATCCGCATCGCGCTTTCGTATGCGTCCAGCAATCGCGCTCGAAAATGGTCCCAGGTAAAATTCTCGACGACGCGGCGTCTGGCGGCAGTGGCCATTTCATTCACGATTTCCGGATGCTCATACAAATGCTCCAGCGCCGCCGCAATAGCATTCACATCTCCCGGCTTAGTGATGATTCCCTCAATTCCATTACGCACCACATCGCCTGCTTCGTGCGTGGTGATCTGCGGCAATCCGCACGCCGCCGCTTCGTACGTGACTTTCGCGCTGCCTTCCCAGTGGGATGGGAAAACGTGGATTGTTCCCTGGTTGAGATAGTTCTCGGGATCGGGGACGAACCCGGCCACGCGAATATTATCGCGCCAGAACTCCTTTAGAAATGGCTTCGCTTCCTCGTGCACAAACCCGATTAGCCATAGCTCGGCATTCGACAGATTGAGGCGGTGCCACGCTTCGAGCACGTGTTGAATTCCCTTTCGTTTGATCAATGCGCCGGCGAACACGGCGCGAAATGCTTCCGGGCGTGTGCCTGGCTTGAAACGCTCCACATCCACTCCACGGGGGAGATAAAACAGTTTTTCCTCTGGAAAGCCGCGCACACGAAATGTGTGGGCTGCCTTGTCTGACAAGACCAACAAAAGATCAGCGAGCTCATATTCCCGCACAAACCGTTTTCGCTGGAGCAACAACCGGTTCTTCCATCTCTCAAGCCTCGAAACATCGCCTGTCGTAGCTGGCTTATCGGGATGGATTTTCTGCTTGCCACCGTCGCGATGCCAGGTCGGTATCTCAACAATGGACGGAACACCTAGTCGTTTCGCTACTTGCAGCGAGCGCAAGCAATCACCCGACCAACTATGAAACAGATCGTAACGCCCAGTCGCCAATTTCCGTGATGCGATCCAGTCGAGATATTTCTTCTTCGCTCCATAATAATAAGGCCGGTCAAGAAAGGAGATCAATCGGACCGGATGCCATCGGAGAGAGTAAATGAATGAAGCAGGAATCTCCTTCTGCCGGTTATCGTAGGCGACTGCTTTCCCCAGAAACCCGCCCCGATATGAGGCACGCAATGTCTCAAAAGCGTCCGTGTCCAAACCGGAACCGCCAATCCGAGCGAAGATCGAATACAACAAACGCCGCGGTAAAGTACGCGCCACCGCCGGCGGATGGATCATTGCCGCAGGAGGATTTAGGGTTTCACCCAGCATCGGCTTACAAGTATTCTGGCGAACGTGGAGTGTGTAAAGTTGTCATTCCAAGCGGCGCGAAGCAAAAACGAGGGACCGCGTGGGATGACCTGAAGTGAATGCGACGGGATCCTTCGACTTCGCTCGAAATGACAAAAAAACTCAGAATCGCTTTCGTTCGCCGCGGTTATTCGCGGACGGGTGGCGCAGAGGCGTATTTGAAACGCTTGGCAGAGGGGATCCTAAAAACCGGCCACGAGGTCCAGCTTGTGACCACGAATGAATGGCCCGCCGAGCAATGGCCATTTGGTTCGATAAAATGCTTGGGCGAAACGACCGTCATCGGTTTTGCTGATGAGCTTGAGCAAGTTCGACCTCAGCTGCAGTGCGACGTTTTATTTAGTCTCGAACGCGTCTGGAGTTGCGATGTCTACCGGGCCGGGGACGGTGTTCACCGCGGCTGGCTTACACGCCGGAGAAAATTCGAGACCCCATTGAAGCGATTTGTCCGCAACGCGAGCCGGAAACATCGCGATTTGTTACGACTGGAGGAATCGCTTTTCGAGAAGCGGAAGGCCGGGCGGGTGATCGCCGCTTCGCAAATGGTCGTGGACGAGATCACCGATTTTTACGGTTACGCCGCGGACAAGATCTATATCGTGCGCAATGGCGTTCCGCTCGACAAATTCCGGTTCGACGCCGGCCGTCGCGAAAAATCTCGCGCGGAGTTGAAACTCAAGGAGGATGAAATTGCGCTGTTGTTTGCAGGGTCGGGCTGGGAGCGCAAAGGCTTGTTGTTCGCAATCGAAGGGATGGCGCTCTGCAAAAATCGTAAAATACGGCTGCTGGTCGCCGGCCGTGGAGAAGCAGGGCCGTATAAAACGACGCGGCTGCGGTTCTGGCGCGAGGATCCCGTGCAATTTCTCGGCGAAGTTGCAGATCTTGTGCCGGTCTACGCAGCTGCGGACATCTTCATTTTGCCCACAATTTACGACCCTTTCTCGAATGCCTGCCTCGAAGCGCTGGCCAGCGGGTTGCCAGTTATCACAACGCGTTCCAACGGTTTCAGCGAAATCATCGAAGACGGGGTGCACGGATCGATTGTCGATAACCCGGCAGATCTAGTCGGCTTGCGTGACGCTATTCGATTTTGGTCAGATTCCTCCCGCCGCGAGGCAGCCCGTTCGAGTAACATGGAACGAGCATCGCAGTTCGGTATTTCGAAGAATGTCGCGCAAACGCTTGAGATTCTTACGCGCGTCGCATCGTAGG
>DASXYB010000322.1:0-3422 GCA_036502745.1 Candidatus Udaeobacter sp. | reverse complement strand
AGCAGATAGCGAACCTTTGAACTGACGGACCAGTGCGGAAGTTTCGTCTGCAACTTGCCGGAATTTTTTCAGATCGGCGGCGCTATGCATATCGAGCACCGGTCGCACATGCAAAAGTCCGCTGGCGGCGTGACCGTAATAACTCGCCGTCAGCCCGAGCGGTTTCATGATGGATTGCAAACCGCGCACGTATTCGGGCAATTGCGCGGGACGAACAGCGGCGTCTTCGATGAACGCGACCGGCTTCGCCGGCCCGATGCATCCGGTCAAAAGTGAGAGACCGGATTTGCGCACGGACCAGACCATGTTCATTTGTGCCGGGTCGGTGAGAATCTTTGTGCGCAGCCCGAGTTTTTTGGATTGCAGAACCGACAGACGTTCTGCGAGGTCTTCGTAAAACTCGAGGACCAAAATCGATTCGCATGGTTTCGATTCCAATTCGAGCAGATCGCGCGCTGCCTGAAACTGAAGTTGACCTTTGGTTCCATCGAATAACGGCCGATCGATGTGTTCGATCGCGGCAGGGTTGAGATGGAGGAGCTCAACTGTCGCCTGCATTGCTTCCGCTACCGATGCGAAAAAGATTAGACCCAAACCTTTCTCGCGGGGCGGGGGAGAAATTTTGAGCTCAGCGGAGAAGATGGCCGCCAATGTTCCCTCGCTGCCGGCCAGGATACTGGTCAGATCGTTTGGCATGCGCAGGAATCGTTCGATGCCGTAGCCGGGCCAGCGTTTAATCAAACCGGGCGGCCAGCGCTCAGCCATTTCGGTGCTCGCCGCGCTAACCATTTTGAGGATTTGTTGGCGTTCAGCTTCGAGCGAGGCCGCGCGGCTGTGGGGGAAGCTGTCAGTTTCCCCTACAGGTACGACCCGACCGTCAGCCAAAATGATTTCCAGTGAAATCACGTGATCGGCTGTTGTTCCGTAAATCGGGCAACGTGCGCCAGATGAATTGTTCGCGATCATTCCGCCAAGCGTGGCTCGCGAGCTGGTTGCTACGTCGGGTCCGAAACAAAATCCGTGCGGCTTTAGAAAGTCGTTGAGTTGATCCAGCACAACTCCGGCCCCGACGCGGACGCTGCGTTTTTCAAGATCCAAATCGGTGATCTGTCGGTTATAGCGCGAAAAGTCGACGATTAATCCATCGCCAATGGCATTGCCGACAAGACTCGTTCCCGCCCCTCGCGGAGTAACCGGCACGGACGCATCGGCCGCTGCGCGAACGACTGCGCTCGCTTGCTGCGCGTTGCGCGGAAATGCGACGCCGAGCGGATGTATCTGGTAAATCGATGCGTCAGTCGAGTAGAGTTGACGCGTCAGATTATCGAAGCGCGTGTCGCATCCTGTCTGCCTGATTTTTCTTTCCTGTGCCGAAGTCATTCTAAGCCGACCGAAACGTAGCACAGGCTTCCAGCCTGTGGGGCAGCCGGGCGTCTCGCTTGGCCTTAAGTTATACGGCAGGCTGGAAGCCCGCCCCGGCCCCACAGCCAAGATGGCTGTGCTACAGCAGGGTCATCTGCGCATTCTCCGGCATTGGCTCGGCAAAACGAAAGCCGACGCCGATCAGGCGCACGGGTTTGCCAGTTCGCCCGAATGCTTCCGCTAGAAGCGAGCGGAAAGCCTCCAGCGTTGGCGTAAGCCCAGCGCGCTCTGCTGTGGTGCGCGTGAAATCATTGAACTTCAGTTTCACAAAAATCTTTGTCACCTCGCGCGTCGATTCTTTTTGCGCCAGATCAGCCATCACATCCTGGAAGAGTTCTTCGAGTTTTTCATCGCATTGTTCCAGCGTGGAGAGATCGACAGCGAACGTTTCCTCCGTGCTAAGCGATTTACGCGGACGATCAGGTTCGACCGATCGATCATCGATGCCTCGGCAGAGGTCGTACAGCTCGACGCCAAATTTTCCGAATACATTAACAAGCGCAGATCGCGAGAATCGCTGGAGTTCGCCACAGGTTTTGGCGCCGAGTTCTTCCAGTTTTCGTTCGCTCTTCTCGCCGATTCCCCAGATCTTCCGCACGGGCAAGTCTTTCATGAAACCGGCGACTTGTTCCGGCTTCACCTCGAATTGACCGTTCGGTTTGTTAATTTCGCTCGCGATTTTCGCGATGAGCTTGTTTGGACCAATCCCCGCCGAAGATTTCAGTTTCGTCGTGCGAAAAATTGCGCTGCGCATTTCCTGCGCGAGTGCTGCTGGCGCGCTCGGGTGAGAGGTGATATCAAGATACGCTTCGTCGAGCGACAGCGGTTCGATGATTGAAGTGAACTGGTAAAGAATCCCGCGGATGATCGCCGCTTCGCGCCGGTAGACGTCGAACCGCGTCGGCAGCACAATCAAGTTCGGGCAGCGTTGGAGTGCCATGAACGTTGGCATGGCTGAGCGGACACCGAACTTGCGCGCCTCATAATTACACGTCGTCAAAACTCCGCGTCGCTCGCGCGCGCCGCCCACGCCGACAGGTTTGCCCCGCAGCGAAGGGCGATCCCGCACCTCGATCGCTGCATAAAAACAGTCCATATCGAGGTGAATGATCGCGCGTGCTTTGAGTTCATTTTGCACGTGGAAATTTCGCACAGCGCAAGCCGGAGACCATCGGGCGTTTTCTCACGTGATTTTGAAATTTCTCGCTTTGCAATGACTGCTTCTCTTCTGATATTAACCACCGTAACTTTTTCCTGAAATGGATACTTCTACTTCCGTTGACACCCATCACGAACCGCACGGGCACGATGCCGCTCATGAGCATCACGAGCTCGGATGGTGGCGAAAATACATTTTCTCCACCGACCACAAAGTGATTGGAATTCAATATGGCCTCTGCGGCCTGTCATTTCTGTTCTTCGGGTTTTGCCTCATGATGATGATGCGCTGGCAACTGGCTTATCCCGGCCAGGCACTGCCGGTGATCGGCAAATGGCTGCCACACATTTTCGGCCCTGGCATCGCAGATGGGAAAATGACGCCCGACTTTTACAACTCGTTAGGCGCGATGCACGGCACGATCATGATTTTCGCCGGCGTCGTGCCGCTCGCCTTTGCGGCGTTCGGCAATTTCGTCGTGCCGCTGCAAATCGGCGCACCCGACATGACATTCCCGAAAGTGAACGCGGCGAGTTTTTGGGCCTTTGGAGTAGGCGGCGTGATTATGATGATCAGTTTCTTCGTGCCGGGTGGACCAGCCAAGAGCGGTTGGACGTCCTATACGCCGTTGGCCGACATCTCCGATACCGGTCCCGGCCACAGTGCCATATTCAATGGGCAGACGCTCTGGTTGATCGGTTTTATTTTTCTCATCTCATCGTCGTTGCTTGGCGCCGTCAATTTCATCACGACCATCATTCAACTGCGCGCCAAGGGACTGACCTGGATGCGGCTGCCGTTTTTCGTCTGGGCCCAGTTTGTTACCGCATTTCTGTTGCTG
>DASXYB010000321.1:0-5465 GCA_036502745.1 Candidatus Udaeobacter sp. | reverse complement strand
AGATTGATCGTCGGCTTCCCGGCCTGATCGATCTTCGCGTCGATAACTTTGAGACCGGTCGTCTCGATCTCGCGCAGAAAATTATTCCACGCTTTACCGAACGGCTTGTTCCGATCTTGCAGCTCCGACGGCAACACCGTCCCGAGCTCGCCTTTTATTGTTAGGTCAAACATTTATTCACCTCCTTTCAGTTCTGGTTGGAAAATCACCACAGATGAAAAGTCTTCCCCGCCGCGCGAGCGATCCGTACGCATTCGCGGAATAGTACAGCGCCAAGCGGCTTCTCGCGCTTGTTCGCCGGATTTTGCTCTCGCTCTCTCACAATCCCGAGCGCACGTCTGATAATCGCGAAATCCTGATCACCAAATCGACGCAGCCAGGTGAATCGATTCCGCGTAAAGTCATCGCGATCGCGCGCTTGTTTATTGGCCGCCGTTTCGAACTGATCAAACACGTAGTTCTTTTCATCATCGGCAAAACGTCTCTGCGTTTGAGGCGAACAGCCTACGTGTACTGCAATACGTTTTGTACTTACGTCTTGCAATACGTCGCGCGGGTGTGCGCGCGCGTCTCGTGACACAGTTGCCAAATCGGCAACTCCCTCACCAGTTGCTAAACCAGCAACTCCCGCACTAGTTGCCAAATCGGCAACTCCCGGCTCAACAGCCATCTCGCGACTAACTGATGCCATCGCATCATCCAGATCAGCCTCCTCAATCCCGCCATCGCGGGACTCAAGCTTCATTTGTCCATTTATCCGGTCGAGCTCAGCAGCCCGACCTATTGCCCGTTGCGGATCGAACAACGGTTTTGTTTCTTGCCAGTACGACGCCGCCGGCAAAAACGAATATTCACGCGCGTCCTGCGGACCGCGCACCTGCACGATTCGCCGCATGATTAAAAGCTCGAGCGTCCGCGACACATTACTTTTATGCAGCCCGGTCAGATCAACGAACGCCTGGTGCTCCGGAATCACGGCCGTCTCGCGGCCGCGGCCAAACGACCATTCGATGATTACTTCGCTCACCCGCCGCTCACGTTCCGTCAGATTGTACATGTACAACGCACGCCGGCTCACGCGCGCGAGCTGCGCAAAATCGGTCACTCGAAATCCTCCTCGTCTCCAACGTGAACCCACTGAGGATCAGGATTAAGAATATCGCCCCGCGCACATCGACAATTGTACGGAGCCGGTTGCCACAAATCTTCGCCGTCGCAATCGCACGCTTGGCCGCATTCTCGACACTCGTGCATTTACGAGCTCAGCCTCGCGATTACGAGCCGGTCATCCGGCGCTCTTTCTTTTTGCAAATTCTCGGCCAGCGTCAGTCTGCCTTTCGGGAAGAACAGCCAGGCTCCGAGATTTTCTTCATCCGATTCGCGCGGAAACTTTCCGGCTGCTCGGGCAATCTCAATCGGATCGCCTTCACGCTCGATTATTTGAGCAAGCGCAGCCTCGAGCTCCTTGATCCGCCGCTCGCTGCGCCGAATAAACCCAAGTTGAAATTCCGAAGCTTCCTCAGACCAGCCGATACTGAGAGCGAGCGCTTTCGCGAACGATGCGGAAACAAGCGCCTCGGTATTGCTACCTCCCCAGCACACGATCCGTTGCCTTCTTTGGCGATCGAGCGTCCAGATAACAAGCCGCGCCAGGCTATATTTTCGCGCGATGCCGCGAGCCAGGCGAATCGGTACGCCGCGTCCTTTGCCCACGCGTCTGACTGATAGATTCCGCTTGATCGCACTCATTACAGCGGCAAAAGCTTGAGCCCGGAGAAACCGCAGACCAGGTCCATGTATCCCGACCTCTGCAGATCTTTCATTTTGATTTGAGCAGCGTCGCGAACGTTCTTCGTCCAAAGAGCGAAGCGCTTCACGGTTTCCCATTCCGTCCCTTGCCAGCCGACAAAATAATCGCTATCGCGATCGCGAATCACGTACACGCGCTCTGCGATATCTCCGGCGTCGCTCATTGCGAAACCTCCGCTGTCTGGGGAGCGCGACCATGTTGGTCGCTCGTTTCGGCATTCTGCCGAAACGAACTTGGAAACTCCCGAATTCGCAGCTCGGCCGGCCACTCATTAGGATCGCCGCCTTTGCGATCCCTCAGACGAGCAGTGTTCGACCAATCCCCTTTTTGGGGACTGCCTATCATCGCTCCATTCTCGTGAGGACGCGCCCCGAGTTGCTTCACGAACACGGGCACGCCGGCAGACTTACATTGCGATACGATCTCGCGAATCCAACCTATACTACACGGCCGCGCCTTCGGTCCGCTTTCGCCACCGACAATCACCCAATCGATGCAATTCTTGAACGCTGGATCGTAGCCACCGCAGCCACACTCATCAGGTACGAGCCACTTCGCTATATCGACCGTACCAAGCAACGGCTCACAGCTCAGAAACCGAACCGACGCCGGCGTCTTGAGCAACAGCGGAATCCGTTCATCTGCGAACTTCTGATTCTCGACCGAAACGCCGAACCAGACGTTATCGGGCGCTTGCGCGAAGTGAACCCACCGCGTCGCGATGTTGTTATGATCGATATCATCCGGACCGAGAATCACGGCGCACAGCTCTAATCTTTTTCGCCAATTCTCCGGCCGCTTCGTCAGCAAAAGAAAATCGATGTTCCGACATTCATGAATCAGCGCCAGAAAATCCGCCAACGTTTCAATCGGCCATTTTTCATCCAACCAGTCGCTATTCGAATCGCCGAACAGCCGGATCCGTCGGACCGAGCCGGTCGGGCATTTAGACGGATTTTGGTTGTCACAAACCGAATTCCCCGCCGGCACAAGCTCGCGGCACGAATCGCAAATGAAGTACTTGTTCAGCCGCCGCACCTTCGCGGCAAAACCCTTCACTGGAATTCGGACACCGGCCGGGCCCCACGTTTCAACGCCGCGATGCCGTTGAACTCGCGCGAACGTATCGCGCTCCGCGTAACAATTGTTACAGCCTGGCGATTTCTTCGAGCAACCGATAGCCATGTTTCCGGTCGCATCGCACCAGCCAATGTTGTTCGTTAGTCTCATAACCGGATGCAACGTCACGTTGCTTCAAAAAGCGTTTCACTCGGCCGGACCACGTCGCCGGAAATCTTCACCAGCTCGCGCACTGCGAGCCGTTTGAGGTACGCGTTACGCGTCGACCGCTTGAAATTAGTTTGCTCGCCGATCTCTTCCCGCGAGATCCCGCCGGCGTGCTGCAGTGCCACTTGAAAGACTGCGGCTTCGCCCACAGGGAGTGTTTGCAGCCAATAACGCTGCAGCTCCACGCCAGTCGGCAACGGCTGATAATCCGAGCCGATCCAATCAATGCCAGAATCGTTGATAAAGAATCGGCGCATGTTCTCGTCGACCAAGCCTGCCTTTGTTAGGCGTTTCAGGTACGCGTTCCGCGTAGAACGTTTGTAACCGGTGAGCGTGGTGAGCTGCTCACGCGTCACGCCATTCGGATGCTGCGCAATCGCGATCGCACATCGCCGCTCGCCAATACCTAACGAGGAACGTGACGTTCCATCCAGTTCAACGCTCGCGCGTTGGTTTCTGGGGAGCGCACGCGGCTCGCGTGCTGGCGAAGCCGGCCCGGGTTCGCGAACTTTTGCTACAGGAGCCCTACGAAATATCCCACGCATTTCATCAACGCGCGGTAAACCAGGATCGATCAGTTTTTGCCGGATGATCGACAGCGAATGCGTGATCTGATGGAAATCTAAACTGCTCAACACTTTTTCGAGCCGCGCGATAACCTGACGCTCTTTCGCTCCGAGCACCGGAACTTCTTTAATCTTCGTCTCGACCTTTGGAGCCGGCCCGCCCTCGGGCCGCTTCTCCAGCTCCCGCTTCAGCTCAAAAATCTTTTTCTTCAGCTCCTTTGGATCCTCCGCTTTCGCGCGCTCGATCGTCGCCGACATCTGCCGGCGTAACGCTTCGAGATCGACGTCCGCAGCGCGCTTCGGTTCCACGCGCTTTTGACCTGGCTTCGGCGTTGCACCGCTGTCGAAAGTCTCAATCGGCGAAACCGTGACCAGCTGAAAAATTCCCTCCGTCGTCGGCCAGCCCGGCGACCAAAACCACGCGTCACCGGTCGGCAACGCCGGCAACGACGCCATCAGCTTTTCGCGCTGCTTCTCGGTGCCGTGCACATCGATCCAGGCATTTAGTGCAGCCAAATCCTGCGGGGCGATCGTGCGCAGCGCCACCAACATTTGCACTTGCGTGAGCACGTTTTTGTTAAGCACCGCCGAGCGCTGCGTGATCAGTGTGCAACCAATCCCGCGTTGACCGCCGCGGCGCACAATATCTTCCGCGGCGCCGAGCATTCGCTCTTCGCCCTTGTACGGCTTCTGCGGCGCGACCGCGTCCGCTTCGTCGATGATCAGCATCATCGGCGTGCGAAAAGTCTCGCGCGCTTTCAGCCGATAAAGATTTTCCAGAAACTGGCCCATGAACGTGGCCACTTCGTGCTTACGAAAAAGCGAGAGATCCAGGAGCACACTCACGCGCTCCTCCGCAACGAGTTTTGCGACCACTTCGCCGCCGTTCACTTCAAGCGGAACGTCAGCGCGCTCTCCGCCCAGGATGATCACCGGAAACCCGGGCGACTTGCCGTCGGCCGACGAACGAATTCCCCACCAATCGCCCTTTGGATCCACAACCGCGACCTGCTGACCGGCTTTCAGGAATTGCTCCGCGATCCGGCGCGCAGTGTAACTCTTGCCAGCGCGACGTTTCGCCAAAATTCCAAACGTCTGCGTCACCGCATCGATCGGCAGCGAAAGCGAAGAGGAAATGTGCAGCTTGCTCAATTGATCGGCTCCATGACGATAACCTTTGCTAACCGCGCGCTCTTCTCGCGAAGATGTTCATCCGCGGTTTTCGGATCGAGCCACTGCTCGCGATATTTCTGCAGCGCTTGCTTTCGTTGTGGCGCGATCGTGAACGGGTTAATCCAGTCCGATCGTTCTGTTCTGATAATCACGCACCAGCAAATCATCGAACGCGCAATTTTCTTTTCCTGCGTTCCTGGCTTCCTGATTACATTTTTCTTCAGCTTGCTCATACGCTCACCGCGGAATTCCTGGACCAGTTAGAATGGATCGGCTTAATAACCGCGACGATGAGGCCGCCCGCCATTTGGAAACAAAATGTCCTCGTCGGTCGGTGCCGACCCAACAAGACTAAGATCCGACCGCCAGGTGGGCTTGTGCTCTTCGCACCAACCTGAACCGTCCGGGGAACGCCACGCGACTCGTGCCTCGCAATGATTGTCGGCCAGTGATCCGAATGAACAGCGCAGTACTTCGTTCATGCCGCTTTCTTCTTGAACCTCTCGGCGCGCGCGCGCCGCTTGATTTCCGTCAGCGCGGCATCAGCGAGACTGCTTTGCGCCTCGGCGATACACTCGTCGATGTACACTTCACGCGGCTTCGGCTGATTCGCCGCAAATACAGCGCGA
>DASXYB010000320.1:0-2802 GCA_036502745.1 Candidatus Udaeobacter sp. | reverse complement strand
TCAGACGTCCATCGCGCATGAGCAGTTTGAATTCGCGCTGATTCAAAGCGGTTTTGTAAGCGAAATAATTGTGCACGGCGCGCTCAATGATGGCCTGCGGTTCCGCATCGGGTGGACGTTTTTCCAGATGCACGATCAATCGGAGCGGCTCATGCAATGGATATTCCTTCGCCCAGCTTACAATGAATTCCTCCAAGTCGTGGTCGAGATCCTTCTCGTGAAAGGGCGATGGATCTATCGTGTTAAAGAGTTGTTCAAAGTCTTGCAGCTTGACCTCAATCGTGTTCACACCTCCTCGAAAACGCGAAATCCTGGATTCCGGAATGGCCATGGCGCGCTTGCCTCAGGTCATTTCATTTCCAATGGAACTTTGCCCTGTGGCGGCGGAAAAGGTTCGTCGAGATCGATGAAATCCTGCTTGGTTAGTTTCAACTCTAACGCGCCGCGATTCTCGCGAACGTGATCGGGACTGCTTGCTTTCGGAATGGCGATCACGTTGCGTTGCAATAACCAAGCCAGCGCAACCTGCGCCGGCGTGGCTCCGCGCCGTTTCGCAATCAACTTCACCGTTCGATTTTCCAGCAGATCCTTTTTCTCGGTGCCGGAATGTCCGATCGGCGAATAAGCCATGATTGGGACGCGGCGCTCCTGGCACCACGGCAGAAGATCGCATTCAATTCCGCGATGCTCCAAATTGTAAAGAACCTAGTCGGTCACGATCTCGTCACCACCTGGCAATGCGAACGCTTCCTCCATATCGACGACATCAAAGTTGCTCACGCCATAATCGAGAATTTTTCCGGCGCGTCGCAATGTCTGAAACGCTTCAATCGTTTCACTCAGCGGGATCGAGCCGCGCCAATGCAGTAGATAACAATCCAGATAATCCGTCTGCAATCGGCGCAGGCTTCTCTCACAAGCCTGGATCGCGCCCTGTTGCGTGGCGTTGTGCGGATAAACTTTGCTTACCAGAAAAACTTCGGCGCGACGTCCCGCCATCGCTTCACCGATCAATTCTTCGGCCGCGCCTTCACCGTACATCTCTGCCGTGTCGATGAGCGATACCCCAAGATCCAAACCGAGTTGAAGCGCGGCGATTTCCGCTTTCCGCTTCGCCGGATTTTCGGCCATTCGCCATGTGCCCTGTCCGAGAATCGGAATTTTGCTTCCGGAAGGAAGCGGCAACGTTTTCATCGCCGGATCCGCAACACAATTCGGCCGAGAACGTGTCCACGTTTTATTCGCTCATGCGCCTTCGCCGCTTGTGCGAGAGGGTAAACCGCCGCGATCAGAACTTGCAGGCGCGCTTCTTCTACCGCGCGGTTGAGTCGTGCAAAATGTTTCGGGCTACCGACCGCGTCGTATGACTTAATGCGAATTTTCGAACGCTTGCGCGGCGCCGGCTCCACGCCGTTAGGAAATGCAATGCGACCGCCGGGTCGCATCTGATCGAGCAATTGTTCCAACGCTTTGCCGCCCGCGAGCGCCAACGCGGCATCGATGCCCTCGGGTGCGAGCGCGCGCAATTGATCGGCTGCATCTTTCCTGTTCAAATCCACAACGCCATCGACGCAAAGTTTCTTCAACAATGTTATCGCAGCCCGACCACGCGCTGTCCCGATCACGCGTGCGCCATGTCGCTTCGCGAATTGCAGCGCGAGAGTTCCGACGGCACCAGTCGCTCCGAAAATCAAAACCGTTGTGCCGCGACGCACGCGCAGATGATCGTCGATTCCCTGCAATGCCGTCAGGCCTGTAACGGCCGACGCGCCGGCGTGAAGCAAATCAAGACGCTTTGGCACTGGCGCGACATGTTGCCCATTGACCGCTACATATTCGGCGTAGAAGCCTCCTTTCGGATTGGTGAATTCGTACGCCCAAACGCGCTCGCCAATTTTGAATCGCGTCGTGCGCGTTCCTTTCTGCGCGATAACGCCCGCGCCGTCCGTTCCGAGAATGAGTGGAAATTTCGGTCGTCCTTCCGGCCACCAGCCACCGCGAATGTCCGCATCCCAAACTCCAATGCCCGCAGCATGCAACGCGATCAGCACTTCGCCTGCGCCAGGTTGAGGAATTGGAAGGGTGTGTAGTTTGAGAACGGAAGGCGAGCCGAAGCGATCAATCGCGGCAGCCCTCATTTTTTTCTGATCGCGCTCAGTGTCTCGCACGTTGCCCTACATCTCGCGATAAAGTTTCTTGTTTAGAAACTCTTCGATGCCGAGCGGCCCGCATTCGCGGCCGTAACCAGATTTCTTGATCCCGCCGAAAGGCATGTCTTCATAAATCCACGCCGGATGATTGATGTAAACCATGCCTGCATCGATCTGGTCGGCGACGCGGCGGCCGCGCTTTGGATCGATCGTGTAAACGGAAGCGCCAAGACCGAACTTGGTGTCGTTCGCGACGGCGATCGCGGTTTTTTCATCAGGAACGATCATGACGGACGCGACTGGACCAAATAGCTCTTCATCGTAAGCCGGCGTACCTTTTCTAACCCCAATCAGAATCGTCGGCTCGAAAAAAGCGCTTCCTGACTCGGCTCGATTTCCACCGAGAATAATTTTCGCTCCACCCGCCACCGAACGATTAACCTGGTCCTCGAGAATTTCCGCGGCACGCGCACTCGACAGCGGCGCCACGTCAGTCGCTTCGTCGAGCGGGTCGCCCATCTTAAGTTCAAAGAGTTTGGCGCGGAAATGATCTACAAACTCGCCGCTGACGTCTTCATGCACGATGAAACGTTTCGCGGCCACGCATGATTGCCCCATGTTCGTCATCTTGCCCACGACTGCGCAGTCGACC
>DASXYB010000319.1:0-6554 GCA_036502745.1 Candidatus Udaeobacter sp. | reverse complement strand
GTGATCAACTGCGCAGGGATCGGCGCATGCGAGCTTGTGGGTGATGCCGATCTCGAGCCGCATCGCGGACAGGTCGCAATTGTACCGAGAATCGAGAGTCTCTCCGCTGCAATTGTCTGTGACGACGAGCCGCTGATGTATGCAATCCCGCGCGTGAACGATTGCGTTTTCGGCGGAACAAACGATCTCAGCGATAATTTGGCGGCTGATCCCGCAACGACACAACGAATTGTCGCCCAATGCAGCCGAATACTGAACATCGATAAGCCGCGCGTTCTCGCCGAACGTGTCGGCCTGCGTCCATTTCGCAAATCAGGTGTGCGCCTCGAACGCGATCGCATCGCCGACGGTCGCGCCGTTATTCATAATTACGGTCACGGCGGCGCCGGTTTCACGCTTTCCTGGGGCTGCGCGCGCGAAGTTCTCGAGGTCGCAGCTTCGTGTGGGTAATACACGCGTGTCGCGTATTGGTTTCGGCGTCGCCCGAAACAATCATTCCAAAGTAATTCCTGTGCGAGAGCGGCCGGATCAAATGAAAAACCTGCGAAGAAAATTCGCGAACCCGAGGACGGCTTCGCCAGCACGCGAGACGGGCGCGCTACCCTACGTCAGCTCGATGCATTGGAACGAGCTAACGACGTCGTCAGGGCCTTTTTCGGAAAAGAAACTCTCGTAGTACCCGGGGCCGAGGTCCCAATGAGGCCCTTTGTAATAGTCGTCCCGAAAAAACCGCCAGACGCCGCTGACCACGATGACGCAGCTCATTCGGTCATTCCAATAATCGCCCACGTAATGGAAACTCAAATTCGTGCGGGCGTAGGAACCCTTGAATCCGATGTGATCGTAAAGCACCAGCTCAGGCAGGCGGGTAATTTCCTTAGTCAGCTCAGGCTCGACCTTCCCAGCACCGGAAGAGCGATAGCTGAGTGGGCCGAGACTCCATTTCATGTCTATGACGCACCCGTTATCGGGCGACAATTCAATTTTGGATAGTCGTGGCATAAGCGTGCAGGGCGGTGGTTTCCGATAATTTGATCAGATGAAATCTGCTCTGTCGAGCAAAGAGATTACGGTCTTCTAAACGTGCTGCAGCGTCCGCTGTCCTCAGCAGAAAGTGGTACCGCTTGCTTCAACATCACTGCGCTGAGCACAGAGCCCAGTACGGCACTTGAACTCTAAAGTTCACGTCACTGAGATTTCGCCCAGCCGATTACGCCACAGGCAATGCGACCGCCTGCGTCGCCTGATGGTTGCGTCTTTAGATCGTCAGGTTTCGCGTGGACGATGACTGCGCGGCCAATCGCCGATTTCGCATCGTTCGCGAGGGAAATCTGGTGATCGACGTAATCCAGCTTTGCATTGCCCGAAGAGTCTGCTTCCACGTTGCCCATATCACCCTCGTGCCGCGCGGCTGCATCTGGCCCGGCATGCGGTTGATTGGTGGGATTAAAATGTCCGCCTGCGGAACTTGCGTCGGCTGCGCTGCAATCGCCAAATTCATGTATGTGAAAACCGTGTTTTCCGGGCGTCAGGCCCGTGAGCTCTGCGTGGACCTGCACGCCATCGGCGCCGGGAGTGAATGTAACGGTGCCGCTCACTCTATTTCCTGCAGTGGCATGCAGCATCGAAATGCCTTTTGATGATCCAGCGGATTTCGCAGCGGGTGTTTGTGCCAGCGCAAACAAACCCGTCAATGATGCAAGCACCAGCCCGATAAAAGAAGCTTTGAGGAAGTTCATGTCAGCATTTGTATTTCGCGCCGGTCCGCACGTCCAGTCGCATCAATGTTTGACTGAGCACGCTGTAGTAGAGGCGGAAGTTCGCTCCGGATACAGCGTGCAGTCGTTCGCAATCCCGCTCATGAAGTAAAACAGCGCGCACGGCGTGACGCCGTACATTAAACGCGGTCCTTCAACTGCGTTCTGCCGGACGCGCGTGCGCAATTGACACAACAAAAGATTTGTCCGTCCGCTTCGACGCCGTGGCCAATGATGCGGCAATTGCAGTGTGGACAAACAGGCGCCAGCGCGTGGATTGCGCATTCGAAACTGTCGAACGTGTGACGCTCTCCGCGCACGACGACTTCAAAGGCCTTGTCATAATCGTTCTCGCAGACTTCGCATCTAGGCATACACAATTCGTTCGCGCGAGAGCCAGTCAGTGGCGGTGTCTATTTAATGTCACGAACGAGATTCAGTAGCCAAGCCGGCTCGGCATGACCGATACCGGCTACAGATTTGCGCTGCCGAAATTCTTCTGGTGTTGAAGGAGGCGGAAAGCTATCACTGGTCGCCGTCAGTGCGGGTAGGAGCAGTTGTTCATGCAAACACCACACGCCACCGGGGCCGCTGCGCCCACTATCGCAGAGACACTGGCGAAGCTCGGAGCGGATCAAGAGAAAGGTTTGACTGACGCCGAAGTGCAGGAGCGTTTGAAGAAGTACGGCCCAAACGCGCTGGTGGTAAAACAGAAAAATCCGTTCGCCGCATTGCTCGCTTATTTTTGGGGACCGATTCCTTGGATGATCGAGGCCGCAGCATTGATGGCGTTTATCGTCGGTGACTGGGGCGATTTTACCATCATCACCTCACTGCTGTTGTTCAACGCGCTGCTGGGATTCTGGGAGGAACATGAAGCTTCCAACGCATTGGACGCGTTGAAGAGTTCACTGGCACTAAAAGCCCGCGCTCTACGCGATGGAAGTTGGCAGCAGATCGACGCGCAAATGCTGGTGCCGGGAGACATTGTTCGATTGTATCTCGGTGACGTGGTTCCCGCTGATTGCGCTCTCATCGCGGGCGATTACATCAGCATCGATCAATCGGCGCTCACAGGAGAATCGTTGCCGGTCAGCAAGAGATCGGGCGAAGAGGCGTATTCGGGCTCGATCGTTAAACAGGGCGAGATGACGGCGGTCGTTACGGCCACCGGCGCGAACACGTTTTTTGGACGCACGGCGAAACTGGTGGAGGCCGCGGGAAGTGTTTCGCATTTCCAACGAGCCGTGATACGGATCGGCAATTTTCTGATCATTCTCGCGCTGGTACTGGTGGTGATTCTGGTCGCTGTTCGTCTCTTCGATCTGCGTGGCAATTACGATCGAGCGGTCCTGTTAAGATTGGCCGAAATTGTTCTTATTCTTCTCGTAGCATCAGTGCCCGTAGCCATGCCAGCTGTGCTGTCGGTGACCATGGCCCTCGGCGCGCGCATGCTTGCAAAACGCAAAGCAATCGTCTCGCGATTGGAGGCGATCGAAGAGTTAGCAGGCGTCGATGTGCTCTGTTCGGATAAAACCGGCACATTAACCGAGAACAAGCTGACCCTCGGCGAAGCGCAACCGTGGCACGGCACCGATGCGAACACCTTGGTTCTGATGGCATCGCTCGCTTCGCGCGCAGCCGATAACGATCCGATTGATCTCGCCATCATGGCCGGACTCACAGACCAATCGGTCCTCAAACGGTATCAACAGCAAGCGTATGTTCCCTTCGATCCTGTACACAAACGCACTGAAGCAACAATCAAGGATCCGTCCGGCGCAACCTTTCGCGTCAGCAAAGGCGCACCGCAGGTGATCGTGAGCCTAACGAAATTGGCCGACGCCGATTTGGTCAAAGCGCAGCAAACAGTGAACGATCTCGCGAGTCACGGTTACCGTACGATTGGTGTCGCCGTAGCCCACACCGACGGTGATTGGGTTTTCCTCGGAATTCTGCCTCTGCTAGATCCGCCGCGTCCCGATTCGAAAAGCACCATTGCGCGGGCTCGCGCTTATGGCGTGAAGGTCAAAATGCTTACGGGCGACAACGTGGCGATCGCAGAACAAATTGCATTGCAGCTGGACATGGGCACAAACATCCGCCCGGCAACGGAACTTTTCCCCGGTGACCTAACGAAAGGACAAATTCCGTTGGATGCGGCGGAGAAGATCGATCAAGCCGATGGATTCGCTGAGGTGTTTCCAGAACACAAGTATGCGATCGTAAAAATACTCCAGCAGAACGGTCACATTGTCGGTATGACAGGCGACGGCGTGAACGACGCGCCTGCGCTCAAGCAAGCTGACGTCGGTATCGCGGTTTCCGGAGCGACCGAAGCAGCGCGCGCAGCAGCGGCATTGGTCCTCACAGCGCCGGGTTTATCCGTGATCATCGACGGAATCGCGGAGGCAAGGCGCATCTTCGAGCGGATGACAAGCTACGTGCTGTATCGCATCGCCATGACGATCGCCATCATGGTGTTTGTGGTGATGGCTTCGATTTTCTATCACTTTTTTCCGCTCACGGCGATTATGCTAATCGCACTGGCGCTTCTGGACGACGTGCCCATCATGACGATTGCCTTTGATAACGCCACTGTGCCGGCGCAGCCGGTGAGATGGGAGTTGGACAGAGTGCTGGTGATCTCGTCGGTGCTTGGATTACTCGGTGTTATTCAAAGCTTTGGTTTACTTTATCTGGGCGACACGGTTCATCACCTGCAGCATCCGCAGTTGCAAACAATGATGTTTCTGCAACTCGTCGCAGGCGGCCATCTCATGTTATTTGTGATGCGTACAAGGGGGCGCCTTTGGAAACCGCCATATCCCAGTTCGCGCCTTTTCTTTGCGATCGTGGCGACGCAAATCGTGGCGGTCTTGATGTGCAGCCAGGGCTGGCTGGTGCCGGCACTGCCCTGGGCAATTATTGGCCTTGTATGGGCTTACAACATCGTCTGGATGATCGTGCAGGACATCGTGAAACTTGGACTTTATCGCATTCTGGATCCTGCTCATGCGTGGAAGCGATGGTTCTTCGAACCTTTGCGACTGCGAACGACTGCCGGCCAAAAGGCGATGAGGTAAATCGAAAAGGAAACACATGTCGAATTATCAGAAAAAATTTGTGGTGAAACCGGCATCCAAGATTCGGTTAAAACACTTCGATCCCGGCTACCATGGCAAACATGAATCACACAAGTCAGCTTTGCCCGAAATTGAGAAGAACCGCCAAAAAATGGACGAACTGCAATATCTTATGTACGCGGAGCACAAGCACTCGCTTCTCGTTGTGTTGCAGGGACTCGATGCTGGTGGCAAAGACGGCACAGTTCGCCACGTCTTCACCGGAATGAATCCAGCCGGCTGCGTTTCTGTTGGTTTCAAGCAGCCGACGCCGAGCGAACTGGCGCACGATTTTCTCTGGCGCGTGCATCCGCATGTGCCTGCCAAGGGTTCAGTCGTGATTTTCAACCGCTCCCATTATGAAGATGTGCTGGTGGTGCGCGTTCACGGCTTAGTACCAGAAAAAATCTGGTCCAACCGCTACGATGAAATCAACGATTTCGAGAAGCTGATCAAGGCGCAAAACAACACGACGATCCTCAAATTTTTTCTGCACATTTCAAAAGAGGAACAGCTTGCACGGTTTGAAAAACGACTCGATGACCCGGCGCGTCAGTGGAAGATCAGTGAATCGGACTACAAGGAACGCGAATATTGGGATGATTACATCAACGCGTTCGAGGATGTGCTTGACAAGACGAGCACCGAACACGCGCCGTGGTTCATCATTCCTTCAAACCACAAATGGTTTCGCGACCTCGCTATTTCACAAATCATTGTCCGGGCGATGGAAGAAATGGATATGCAATTTCCCGAGCCAACCGTGAACCTTGCAGAGATTCGGCGTAAATATCATCAGGCCACCCATCAGGAGAAATCCGACAGAAGTAAGAAACGCTAACATTGGCCGGGATCGCGCTACCACAACGCCTGACGCTTTTGCTGGATGAGTCGCCGCTGAATAAGATTCAGCGATGGCTCTGGATACTCTCGACTGGGGGGACGTTGCTGGATGGCTACGCGATTTTCCTTCTCGGCGTGGCGATGCCCATCATCATCGCTCAGTTTCACATTCAACCCGGCGTGGTCGGTCTCATTGGAGCGAGCCTGGTGTTCGGTGCTGTCATTGGAGCAGGAGTTGGCGGACCGATGGCGGACCATCTTGGCCGAAAGAAATTGATGCTCGCCGACATGGTGATCACCGGCGCCGGTGCCTCAATCAGTGCGCTGGCCAATGGACCGCCGATGTTATTTATGGGACAACTGCTCGTCGGGATCGGAGTAGGTATCGATTTTCCTGTTAGTAGCAGCTACGTGTCCGAAATTCTGCCCAAGGCCAATCGTGCGCGAATGATGGTGGCCACGATTGCGTGTCAATCGGTGGGCATGCTGCTCGCCGCAGGAATTACGCTGCTCTTGCTAAGGACGGGAAACGCCCAGGTTTGGCGGTTATTTTTCGCGACAGAAAGCGTAGTTGCCCTGCTCTTTTTTATTCTGCGGTTGTCGGCGCCAGAAAGTCCGCACTGGTTGATGTCGCGGGGTAAATTTGCAGAAGCTGCCCAAGTTTTTAGTCGGATTATTCCCGCGCAACGACAGGCGGTGTTGAAACTCGCCTGTAACCACGAGGAGCTTACAACTCATGCGACGCAGGTAAGCGGCGGGCTGCCGATCCTGTTCTCGCGTCGTTATCGAGCACGCACTGCGCTGGTAACTATCCCCTGGTTTCTCATGG
>DASXYB010000318.1:0-2486 GCA_036502745.1 Candidatus Udaeobacter sp. | reverse complement strand
GCGGGCCAGTCGCACCGTTTGCACTTCGACGGGACTGGCTTTTCATCGGTGGCTTTCAACACAGGCCAAACATCGATGCGGTGCTGTTTTTCGTGCAGGAGATTTACCCGCTCGTTCGCGACCGTTTGCCTGACGCAAAATTTTACATCATCGGTGACAAGGCGCCCCCTGAAATCGTTGCGCTGGCGAGCGACAGGATAATTGTGGCGGGACTGCAACGGAATGTGCGCTCGTTTTTCGACAGCGTGCGGCTCTCTGTAGCTCCATTACGTTACGGGGCGGGCATCAAAGGCAAGATCAATCAAAGCATGGCCTTCGGCGTTCCGGTTGTGGCGACCTCAATGGCTGTGGAGGGAATGAACCTCGTGGACCACCAACACGTTCTCGTAGCCGACGAACCGCAGGATTTTGCCAGCGTGTTGGTCGAGCTCTACAAGTCGGAAGAGCTTTGGAATCGGCTCTCGCAAAACGGCATTAGCAAAACGCAAGAACTCTATTCTACCGATGCTGCACGAGAGAAACTGGAATTTCTCCTCAGCGATAGGCACCTGAAAAGTTTGGAGCCATCACAGCCGATTGTGGAACCCGAGTTCATCGCAGCAGCTGATGTCGCTTACCGGCAGTGAATAAGACGGAGCCATCCGGGCCGATTACCGGGAAGATCACAGCAAGCCCGAACCCCATTTGTTTCGGGGAACGCTGCGTAATCTCATGGAATACCAACGATCCTGCTGGCGTCGAGGTACGCGTTTGTATTGGGTCGGATGACGAGAAGCGCGTGGCGCAAGGAGAAAGATCCGGACACGTGGAAATTCCCTGGATCACCAACTCCACTGTCTATGAGTTTCGCTTGTATGCGGCTAGTCGTCCCGACGTACCACTCGACTCAGTAAAAGCAAGGCGCAGCATTGAGTCCGCACCCGCCGTTCTCCGGGAGCTGGCGGATGAAGTAACGCGCGGAAATATCGATGTAATGGAACTTTCGCAATTCATCGCAACAGTTCTGCCTCGTTGTACCCGTAGCGAAAAATTTCGCGAAATCTTTTCACTCTGGGAACGGCGCGGTTTCCATGTGACGCCGGTGCATTTTTATCAGCCAATCCCTGAGACGCAAACTTTGCCGGAAACGCTGTGGAATCGCCCGAGTGACCTTGTGGGCATCGACATGAACGAGGCGATGCAACTGGATTTGCTGCGAAATCATTTTCCAAAATTCCGCGGCGAATATAACAACCTTGCGGTAGAGCCTCCACCGGGACAGAAGAGACCGTTTCATGGCGTCGATGCGTTGGCTGCTTATTGTATGGTCCGCCACTTTCAGCCACGGCTGATCATCGAGGTCGGCAGCGGTTTTTCTTCTCTCGTGCTCGGGCAGGCTGCTGCCAAAAATAAAAACACGAGACTGATCTGCATCGATCCTTTTCCGGGCGAGCTTCTTCGCGGCGATAACAGCGTCCCTGCCTTGCAATCGTTGACTGAGAGTAAGGTTCAGAACGTCGACGTGGAATTTTTTTCCCAACTTGGGTCTGGTGATATTCTGTTTATCGACAGCTCGCATACGGTGAAGATAGGCGGTGACGTTAATTACCTGTTCCTGGAGGTACTGCCCCGTCTCAATCCCGGCGTGATTGTACACGTCCACGACATCTTTTTTCCGTTCGAGTATCGCCGTGATTGGGTGCTGGATGAGTTCCGCTTTTGGACAGAGCAATACTTGCTGCAGGCATTTTTGACCTTTAACTCCGAGTTCGAGGTGTTACTGGCGAGTTATTATCTCAGCCATTATCATGAGGAGGACCTTCGAGCCGCTTTTCCGAATCTCCCTCGCTGGGTCGGAGGCAGCTTCTGGATGCGCCGAAAGGCTATCGTTGGCTTGAAGTCAGAACAAACGCAGAATGACACTGCGGCTCACAGCTGACATGGGCGAGGGCACTAATAAACCAATTTTCGTGGTGGGTTCGCCGCGATCCGGAACCAGCATCCTCACCTGGTGCCTTGGCCACCATCCCAACATCTTTCCAGTGCCAGAATCCAACTGGATGGGGGATTTTGCGGTGAACGTAGCTGTCGCCCATCAAGTCGGGTCGGCGCGCGGTGGTTTATCCATGCTTAGCGCCATGGATATTCGTGATGATGAATTCTTTGCTGCATTCGGCCGAAGCATTAATGAGCTGGTCGTGGGACATCGCAGACATCTTGAAGTCAATCGTCAAAATAGCAATAGCCCGTCAAAGGTTAATCAACAGTGGCTCCAAGCCACAAGCATGGCGGCGGGACCGAAGACTCGGTGGGTCGATGGAACGCCTGAGTATTCTTTGCACATCTGCGGCCTGCGAAAGCTTTTTCCTGAAGCTCGCTTCGTCCATGTGTTTCGCGACGTCGATGCGGTAGTTCGCTCGATGGTTAACTTCCATCGCGCAACAGGAATTCAGTTGGTAGCAACTGAAGAAGAAGCGTACAAATACTGGCTCCGCATGGTCGAGGCA
>DASXYB010000317.1:0-6068 GCA_036502745.1 Candidatus Udaeobacter sp. | reverse complement strand
CTGGTCCAACGAATTCGGCAGGCGCGCCATGGCGTTGCGATTACCACCGACGTGATCGTCGGATTTCCCGGTGAGACGGACGACGACTACCGGCAGACCCGCCAGTTGGTCGAGGAGACCGACTTCGATAACGCATTCGTATTTCGTTATTCCCCACGGCGCGATACTCCCGCCGCGGAAATGTCAGATCAAATCGACGAACACCTGAAAGAAGAGCGCAACCAAGATTTGCTCGAGGTGGTAAACAAATCGAATCGGCGCATCCTCGAGCGCTTCGTCGGAAGCCAGGTGGAAGTGCTTTGCGAAGGCTCCAGTAAAACGAACAGCGCCCGACTGATGGGGCGAACCCGCACAAACAAAATTGTCGTATTTCCGCCCTCGCCCAAGCTACGGCCAACAGGCGAAAACGACGAACTCGTTGGCGAGCTTGTGAATGTCCGAGTTGAGCGCGCGAACGGTTTCAGTCTCTACGGCATGCCTCTGCTGGAATAGCACATCTTCAATCGCAAGTTGAAAACTTGCGCCACCGTATCCAAACTCACACGCGATCAGTGGAATTCCACGCATGATTTACCATCTCTCTTTGCATACAGCAGGAATAATCGCCGGCGCGTTTCTCGTTGTAGTCGGCGTGCTCGGATTGGTGAAACCGGACTTCGCGCAACTCCTGAAACAGTTTCCGCGCTCTCGGATTGCCGGAGTTGTGCTGCTCACGGTTTGCCTGGTTTGGACCATTTGGTTGGTCGCCACCATCCAGATGGGCGAATTCGCCGCGTTTCGTCGTCCTCTCCTTATTGCGTTACCAGTTGGTTACGTGCTCGCTCTATTTTTCGTCGACGAATTCCTCGCGGTACGCGCTCTCGGGATTCTCTGTTTGCTCGTGGCCGAACCGCTTCTTGATGCTGCCTTTTTGAGGTACGAGACGAGCCGCTTGCTCGTCACGGTGTTTGCCTACTTGCTCATTATCGCGGGCTTATTCTGGGTAGCGATTCCGTACGTGCTTCGTGATCAAATTAACTGGGGCGCTCGCAGTGTCTTTCGGTGGCGGTGCATGCATGCAATCGTGCTGGTTTACGGCTGCGTAATTCTCAAGTTCGCGTTTACGCAATATTAGAACGGTGCGGGGCGATTCTCCCAGTCGCCGCGGCGAGACGACCTTTGATTTCGCCGCTCACAGAGCGCCGCTACAGTAAATCGCATGAACCGCATTTTGGTAATCCGCGGTGGCGCAATCGGCGATTTCATTCTGACCTTACCAGCGCTCAAAGCGCTTCGTGACGCGTGGCCGCAGGCGCACATCGAGATTCTCGGCTACAGGCACATTGCAGCGCTCGCGGAGAAGCGGTTCTATGTGCAAGCCGTGCATTCGATTGAATACGGCCCACTCGGTAGGTTTTTCGCGCGCAACTCGGAATTGCCTGCGGAACTGTCCGATCGTTTCGCGAGCTTCGATTTGATCATCAGTTATCTCTACGACCCCGACGGAGTCTTCGAAACAAATGTTCGTCGATGCGGGGTTCAAAATCTTATTTGCGGACCTGCACGAATCGCCGAAAGCGCCGGACACGCGGTCCGGCAGCTTGCGCGGCCAATCGAGAAATTGGGACTCAACACTCGCGATTTTGCCGAAAGAATTTTTCCTTCAGTAGAAGACCGGGAATTTGCCCGCCAATTTCTTGCGCCGCCGCGCCAACCGGTTATCGCGATACACCCGGGAAGCGGCAGCCATGAAAAGAACTGGCCCTTGGAAAATTGGATTGGCTTGTTTTCGTCAGGCAGTCGTTTCGCCAACGTCGAAGACTTGGTGGTGATCTCAGGCGAGGCTGACGAAGCTCAGACGAACGAGTTGGAAACGGAATGGAAGAATCGCGACGTCCGTTTTGCAAGGAATCTTCCGCTGCCCGTCCTTGCCGCCGTCCTCGAGCACACGCTGTTCATCGGTCACGACAGTGGAATTTCGCATCTGGCTGCAGCCGCCGGCGCAAAATCCATTCTCCTCTTCGGTCCCACCGATCCAGATGTTTGGGCGCCACAGAACGCGAACGTGCGAGTTCTCAGGCCACCGAGCAGGAAACTTAAGGATCTTCCAATCGAGACGGTTGAAGCAGCTCTGGCGAGCCTGCTATCCACTTGTTGAACCACGCAGGTCGCCGGGTGCGGGCGGCAGTCCTTTGCTGGCGGTTTGTGTTTAAGTGGCGCGAGCGGCGCGCACCGAGTGACGCGCCCTACCAACACAATTGCTCCGATACAAGAGGCGCGACGGCCTTACCGCCTAGTCGCTATAGCCGTGAGGAAACTTCTGATGCCATTTCCACGCGCTCTCGACAATTGCATCGATGGATTGGAATTTCGGTTGCCACCCAAGTTCCTTCCGGATTTTCTTTGAAGAAGCGATGAGCCGCGGCGGATCGCCGGGTCTCCGCGGTTTTTCGATCGTTTCAATTTTTCGTCCAGTAATTTTGCGGCACGATTCGATCACTTCTCGAACGCTCGAACCGCCACCTGTGCCGAGGTTGTAACAGCCGCTGGCGGATTCGCCGACAGCCAGAATATGCGCGTTAGCCAAATCGAGGATGTGAATGTAATCGCGAATACAGGTTCCATCCGGCGTGTCGTAATCGGTGCCGTAAATCTCGACGTTCGGTTTTTCACCGAGCGCCACCTGCAGCACCGCCGGGATGAGATGCGTCTCTGGCCGATGGTCCTCGCCGAATTTCTCGCTTGCGCCGCAAGCATTGAAGTAGCGCAGGCAAACAAATTTCACCCCGTGAATTTCGTCGTACCAGCGCAGAATTCTTTCAAATGCGAGTTTGGATTCGCCGTACGGACTGATTGGACACGGTTGCGCCGTTTCATCGATTGGCAGGCGATCGGGCGGACCAAAAAGGGCGCATGTCGACGAAAAGATGATCCGACGCACCCCAGCCGCGACCATGCCGTCGAGCAGATTCAATCCATTGCAGACATTGTTCCGAAAATATTTGGACGGGTTCTGCATTGATTCGCCAACGAGCGCGTTGGCGGCGAAATGCATTACAGCATCCGGGCGATGAGTGGAAAGGGCGGCCTCGATCTGCTGGCCATCCGCAAGCTCGCCTTTAATGAAATGCGTCCGGGAATCAACGGCGCTGCGATGGCCTTCACTCAAGTTGTCGAAAATGGCAACTTCATGCCCCTCATTCACCAAGAGCTCGGAGCAAACGCTCCCGATGTAACCCGCGCCGCCAACTACAAAGATTTTCATTGGCGCAAAAGTGCCGTGTGATCGGCACTAAATCAAAACCAACTCGCCGGGTTCGCGCGCTGGCTGTGGCGGTGGTCCGCTCGTCGCCTGTTGCTAATTTGAAACGGAAGTGCGTCGGGGAGCGTCTTGTGCGACGGCTTTGCTCTTCTTCTTTTCGAGAGCTGCGACCATCTTCCGAACGCAATTGTGTTTGCAACGCGGTGCAAGAACTTTCAAACTTTCCTCCTCCGAGCCCCACTGCAAAATGTCGATGTCGACATATCGGACACCCCAGTTTTTTACGTCCGACCGAGTGGTCTTATAAAGATCGATGGTATCGGTGCCGACTAGGGCGTTCCCATAATCGTCGATCACGTACTCTTCGCTACTATCAGCGAGGCGAAAGCGCGTTCCGAGCGGGTATCGCGACCAATCTGAAGCTGCACTTAACACGTGCCGGCCAGAAAGATATGTGCCGACTGCGTTGTGAGCGCCGCTTCCTCCTTCGTGTTGTGTGTACGCCGTGGTACGCACCTTTGGAATGCGCTGTCCACTGGTAACAGTCGGTGTCGGTGATTGCGTCGCGCAGCCTGCGAGAAAGCAAGCTAAAGCTCCCGCGAGCGCTAGGTCAAGGCATCTACGCATCGGCGTTTCCGGCCTTCAATAGCAGGCTGCTCAGACCCGGGCAAGCGATTTTTTACGGGAATTCCCTAGGGAACAACTGATACCAGGGTCGCGGTGTCACGATGATTCTCTAACACAGTTGAGCACTAACGCCCGCTCGCTATCGACAGCTCGCTGGTGCAATGAGGGCAACGAGTCGCTTTAATGGGAATAGTCATCGCACATGCCGGACAATCCTTTGATATGGGGGGTGCGTGCGGGGCCGGGCGCTTCATCTTGTTGACTGCTTTTACGACAAGGAAGATACAGAACGCAACAATGACGAAATTAATAACAAGCGTGATAAAGTTGCCGTAGTTCCAAGTGATCGCCTTGTGAGCCAGTGCGTCAGCAGGAGTTGCGAAATTAGTCATTCCATCTCCGCCTGCCTTTAGAACAATAAACTTGTTGGAAAAATCAAGTCCGCCGGTAAGTAAGCCCATCGGAGGCATTAGAATATCTTTAACGAGTGACGTAATGATACTTCCGAAAGCCGCGCCGATGATCACGCCGACAGCGAGATCAATGGCGTTACCCTTGACCGCGAATTCTTTGAACTCCTTCAACATGTCGCTGACCTAATCAGGTGACGACGATGTTGACCAGCTTTTTGGGAACAACGATCACTCTGCGAACCGCCTTGGCGCCGATCCGGTCTTGAACTTTAGGGTTCGATAGGGCGACCGCTTTGAGTTCCTCGTCCGTAGCCACAATCGGCATTTTAATTCGATCGCGAAGTTTGCCGTTTACTTGAATGACGATTTCGACTTCGTCTTCAACGAGCAAAGCCTCATCGTAGACCGGCCACGATTGCTTGGTAACATCTTCGGGGGCATCGCCAAATTCAGCGTCCAATTTCTCCCAGAGCTCGGACGAAATATGTGGAGCGAATGGATTAAGCACGATCAGGAACGTTCGCATCGCTGACAGCGGAATGGTGTCGACGTTCGTAAACGCGTTCACGAAAATCATCATCTGCGAAATCGCCGTGTTAAAGGAGAACGATTCAATATCCTGCGTCACTTTTTTGATCGTCGCATGCAGCAACTTTTGCTGCGGCTTGGTGGCATCAATGGCTTTTATCTTTTTCGATAATTCCCATTCGCCTGCCTGGTTTTCGGTCATGAGCAAGCGCCAGACGCGCGCAAGAAAACGCGCAACGCCTTCGACGCCGTCAGTGCTCCACGGTTTCATTTGCTGGAGCGGTCCCATAAACATTTCGTAGCAACGAAATGCGTCCGCACCGTGCTGATCGATCGCATCGTCGGGATTCACGATGTTCCCGCGCGATTTGGACATTTTCTGGTTGTCCTCGCCGAGGATGATTCCCTGGTTCACCAAGCGCTGAAACGGCTCGGGCTTCGAGACGTAACCCAGATCAAACAACACTTTTTGCCAGAACCGGGCGTAAAGCAGATGCAACACCGCGTGCTCAGTTCCTCCGACGTACAAATCCACGCCGCCAGGTTTATCGCCGCCCATCCAATAACGCTCCGCCTCTTCACCAACGAATCGGTGGTCATTATGCGGGTCGCAGAAGCGCATGTAATACCAGCATGAACCCGCCCACTGCGGCATTGTGTTCGTCTCGCGCATCGCGTTCTCGGAATAACGGACCCACTGTTTTGCTTTGCCCAGCGGCGGTTCTCCGGTGCCCGTGGGTTTGTAATCGTCGAGCGGCGGCGGAATGACTGGCAATTCTTTTTCTTGCAAGGCGCGGTGTTTACCGTTCTCCCAAACGATTGGAAAGGGCTCGCCCCAGTATCGCTGACGCGAGAATAACCAGTCGCGCAGTTTGAAATTGATTGCCTGTTTGCCGAGGCCGCGTTCTTCGAGCCACGCGGTAATTTTCTTTTTTGCCTCAGCACTCGTTAGGCCATTAATAAGCGGGGAGTTAATTGCGATGCCTTCGCCGATGAATCCAAGTGCCGGCTCATCTCCGGCTGGCTGAACAACGATGACAACTGGCAAATCGAATTTGTTCGCGAATTCCAGATCGCGTTCGTCGTGCGCCGGCACGCCACCGATCGCGCCGGTTCCGTAGCCAAGGAGAACGTAATCAGCGATCCAGATTGGAATCTTATTACCGGTGGCGGGATTAATCGCATACGCGCCAGTGAACACGCCGGTTTTTTCTTTCGACAGATCGGCGCGCTCCAATTCACTTTTGCGCGCCGCGCGC
>DASXYB010000316.1:0-3240 GCA_036502745.1 Candidatus Udaeobacter sp. | reverse complement strand
ACGCGCGGCGCAACTTTTGCGCGAAAACGCTCGCGCGTTGGCAGAGACATTTGGTGTTGGGCTGTAACGGCAACCGTTGCTGTGAAGCGCCGCTTTAATGCGTCATTTCTTGCCGTTTCTCGGATCATCCGCGGGATTGACATAATTAATCTGCCATGGCCCGACACCGTGAAGTTGAATTACCGTTTCGCCTTCTGACCACCCGGCGTGCTTCATTCCAGCAGGCCAGTAACCAAAGGATCCCACCGGAAGTTTTTTCGCGCCGTTACGATCAAGAGCTTGGCCGGTCGCAAGATAAAGAGTACCTGAAATCACGGTGACGCGCTCAGTTTTTGGATGCGTATGCGGTGCGACATAGTAGCCATCTGGGAACTGGAAACGCACTACGAAGGAACCTTCCTTCGTTGGATCGCCTTCGAGCACAGCCATCTTTGCGCCCGCAGGCAAGGAAGCTGGTCCCGCTTTCCATGCAATGGTTTCAGCAGGGTAAAGACGCATATCCGCGGACTGCATGTCTTCAGCGACTAAACAGGTGTTATCGAACAAAGTGGCGACGAGAAAAAGTATCACTGAGGCAAGATTAATTTTCATGGATGGTTGTTGTTCCTGATTTGTGGAGACAAGTCGTTCAATAAAATTCCCGGTACTGCTTCGCCGTTTCGACATAGCCCCACGCCCAGCGCGCGATGTCATTTTGCTCATCGAGACTCAATTGCCTCCGGATTTTCGCCGGCGAGCCGAGCACCAGTGAGCCGGGCGGGATTTTCATTCCCATCGTCACGAGCGCGTTTGCGCCGATGATACAGCGCGCACCAACTTCGACGTCGTCGAGAATGATGGATCCCATCCCGACGAGCACTTCATTGTCGATTTTGCATGCGTGAACAATCGCGGTATGGCCGATGGTGACGAGTTCGCCTACGATTGTTGGGTAACCAGTGTCAACATGGACGGCGGCATTGTCCTGAACGTTCGAGCGCGGCCCGATGATGATGCGGTTGATATCGCCGCGCAGTACTGCGCCATACCAGACGCTCGAATCCTCTTCCAGAATGACGTCCCCGAGCACCGTTGCGCCCGGGACGACCCACGCGCTTGCATGGATGGTAGGACCTTTTTTTAAACGCGCAGCAATGCCTGCGTGTCCACTCGGCAGTGTATCTGGCTGAATATGCATGTGGGGTTTCAACGTCCTATATTGAGAGACATCGTCCAAGTCACAAATCAGAGAATCAGATTTTCTTAATGGAGTGGTTAGCGCATCATAAGCACCCGAATGCCTGATTTTCCTCCAGAACAAGTTACGCCGTTCGTTTTCTCTGACCCCAGCGGTAAACGCTGGCCTCGGCTACGCCTCGGTTTGCTCATCGGCGGTGTGCTGTTCTTCGTTGCGCTGGTGCTTTTCGTTCAGACACTTTTTGTCATCCCAAAAATGAACGTGCCGTTTTCGTTGCGGCAGTTGAAAGGGCAACTGCGAGCGTTGCAACGGGAGAACCCTGCAGGCCAGGTTCCTCCAGCTTCATTGCTGTGGCAGAAATTTAGCGCGACGCGTCAGGCGGCGAAAAAGCTTGCCGGTGCAGCGGCAACTCCTTCGCCGCGCCCGCGAAAGAAAGCGCCTAACAACGAAGTGCGACTCGCATTCTATGTAAACGGCGATCCGGACAGCTACGCGTCGCTCCAGCAACACGCGGCGCAAATTACGCATGTGTGCCCCGAATGGATGACGGTCATTGATGGCATGGGCAATTTGCAAATCGACTCCGATGCTCGCGTGTCAAAGCTGGCCGCAAACAAGGGGATTGCGCTGATGCCGCTGTTGACGAACCTCGTCGGTGATACATGGCAGCCCGAAGCGATTGAGAATCTCGCGCATGGACCTGCAAAACGACAGGACGACTTTATCCAGGACGTGCTTGCGGTGTTGCGCAACGCCAAGGCTGCCGGCGTCGTCGTCGATTGGCAACAAATTGATCCTGCATACAAGAAGGATTTAACCGGATTCATCGACAAATTTTCGGACGCGTTACACGATGATAACAAAGAGCTGTGGTTGTGCGTTCAGCCCGGGCAAGAGCTGGATCACATCGACATCGATGCCCTCAGTGACAACGTCGATCGTTTCGTCGCGATGTTATTCGATGAAACATCCGAGACGGACCCACCCGGACCGCTGGCGTCTCGCTCGTGGTTTGAAGGGTGGCTGCATGTCCTGTTGGATGGATCCGACACAAAGCAATGGATCATCGCAATTGGCAGCTACGGATATGACTGGCCCGTCGGCGGCAAGAAGGCGGAGCTGATTAGTTTTTCCGAAGCGATGAGTCGCGCCAAGGACGCGGAAATCGGGAGCGTTCAAGTTCAAGGCCCGAGTTACAGTCCGTATTTTTATTTCCAAGATGAGGACATGGAACACGGAGTCTGGTTCCTCGATGCCGTCACTTTTCTCAACCAATTGCGCGAGGTGCGCGTTGAGAAGGCGGGCGGCTTTGCACTTTATCGCCTCGGCAGCGAAGACCCGGGAATCTGGGACGCCCTAAACGTGCCATCCGATTTCAAGTTCGATACTCAAACGCGACAAGCGCTGGAACTGATCAAATCGACCGACACCATAACGGACGTTGGCGAGGGCGAAATCGTGACAGTGGACGAGGATCGCACAGACGGACTGCGCAACCTGACTTTGGATGCGGACGGATATCTCACCGCGAAATATGTGAAGTTTGCGGAGTTTCCGACGCTATATCATCAGGGCGCCGGCAGCGAGCATCAGGTCGCAATCACTTTTGATGATGGTCCCGATCCGCGCTGGACGCCAAAAATTTTAGACATTCTCAAAGCAGCAAATGTAAAGGCCACGTTTTTCGTCGTCGGAGTAAACGCAGAGCGTTACCCAGCCCTTGTTCGCCGCATCGTTAACGAAGGACACGAGATCGGGAATCACACCTATTACCATCCCAATCTGGCGCTCTGCTGGCCGGAGCATATCCGGCTAGAGCTGAACGCCACGCAGTTGTTACTCGAAACCATCACTGGCCGCGCAACAACATTGTTTCGTCCGCCTTATGCCGCCGACACTGGTCCGACAGAACTCAGTGAACTTGCTCCCCTGAAGATCGCGGAAGATCTCAATTATCTCGTCGTCCTTGAGAATATTGACCCACAGGATTGGGCGAAGCCGGGCGCAGACATCATCCTCCGCAGGATTAAACAACAACGGCATGATGGCAGTGTAATTCTGCT
>DASXYB010000315.1:0-4464 GCA_036502745.1 Candidatus Udaeobacter sp. | reverse complement strand
GCCGAGCAATTACGAGCAACGCTAACAGGCCAGGAAGCGCAAGTAATTGCCAGTAAATCAACAAACAATCCCCAGGCATATGACGCTTACCTCCGTGGCCTGGCTTACACCTTAAAGACAGAAGATACCCCCGCCCAATATTCTGCTGCACAGAAATACCTCAGAGAGGCGGTTGGCTTAGATCCCAAATTCGCTCTCGCTTGGGCGCTCCTGTCTTACACGGATGCGGTTGGTTATCAATTAAGGGTTCTTCAACCAACCGATGCTCTGCGTGAAGAGGCACGGCGTGCGGCTGAAACCGCACTCTATCTTCAACCGGACCTTGGCGAAGCGCTGATGGCCAAAGGCTATTATCATTACGCCTGCTTAAAAGACTACGACGCTGCGACGCGTTACCTGGAGAAGGCGCGTAAACTCCTGCCCAATAACAGCCAGGTTGTTGAGTCACTGGCTTACGTCGCGCGCAGGCGTGGCCAATGGGATTTGAGCGAGACATACTTCAACGCAGCGGAGTTGCTCAATGCACGCGATCCTAATCTCCTTATACAACACGCGATCTCCTATATCGCTCTCCGTCGTTTTCCGCAGGCGTTGCGGAAGCTTGACCAAGCTCTGAATATTACACCAGACGATGTCGGCATTCTCGCACTGAAAGCAGTCATCGCACAGGCAGAGGGCGATCTGCCACGAGCTGCTGCGCTCCTTAAACTACCGAATCCAAACGCTGATGATTCCGGCGCTTTGGGACAGCGAATGTATCAGGCCATCCTGGAGCGCAACCCCGCACAAATCATTCCGCGGGTTGAGCAAGAACTAGCGAAGCTTGATCCAACGTCAGGTTACCAGGCTGGCGGGCTGCGCTTCTGGTTGGGCTGGTTGCAGGAACTCGCTGGCGATCATGCCGCCGCCCAGGAAAACTGGCGCCAGGCGCGCGTGGAACTCGAGTCTTTCTTTAAAGAGCAGCCGGAAAATTCGAAACTCATTGGATTGCTCGCGCTAACGAATATGGGCCTCGGTGACAAAGCGGCTGCATTTGCCTTATTGGAACGAGCGATGGCCGCTTTGCCTGTTGAGAAGGATGCATTCGATGGCGCTGTTTTAATTGAGACTCTCGCTCAGGTTGCCGCGCGTATGGGCGAGGCTGACCGCGCCATCTCGGCTTTACGCAGAGCCATTTCGCTCCCTTCACGAACACACCCTCCTTTCACTCCTGCGGTGCTCCGTCTCGATCCCATGTTCGATCGATTGCGCGGCGATCCACGATTTGAAGAACTATGCAAGGATAAGCAGAGGTAACCACACCAACGTCTCCATATTTAGGCTTGGTGAAAGCACAAAGCTTTGATATCAGCGAGATTCAGTTAATAAACCAACAACACCTACTCCACAATGAACACACCCAAACCAAACACAAAAACATCATCACCCTTGTCTTTTACCGGCACATCTACTGATGGTGATCTAACAGAAGCTCTTAAAGACGCGCTCAAGAAAGCGGCTGAGGCAGCACCAGAGGTACCATGGAAAATCGAAGAGATCCGCGGGAACCGATTTAAGTTGGGCCTAATAGCTGTCACGATTCAGCTAAACCCCGATGCAAGCGAAGGAGTACCAGGTAAAGACCCTAAAATCCCCCTGCCGCCGCCGCCGCCGCCCCCACTGTGACATAACCCAGCGGATTGGGGCGGATGAGAACATTTCTCATCGTGTGCGTGGGCGCGAGCAAAACCACACGCTTCGTTTTACCTGCCTGAATTGGCAGGGATTCCGTTTAATGCTGGTAAACCGCAGGGCGATAAGGGGCTTGGCTCGCAGGCCGAACCTCCAAAGGAGGCACGACCTTAACGTGCCTGACTGCACAAATGCGGTCCCTGTTGGCTACATCGGACCGCAGGCAGCAAGTGACCTAGACGCTTCCGAACAAACATGGCGAGTGCCGTTACTGGTGAGCGCCACGTTTTCCGCTTAGTACAATCCAAGTTGCTGAATCAACAACTTTAGGCGCGCTAGAAAAGCTTGACGCGCAAAAGGAAAAAGCGCAAAAAGGCTAAAGAATCCTCAACCCCGACCTCGCCTCCAAGTCATGAGCATTCTTGCATATTCGGATTGGCGCTACTTTGCTCGCTTACAAGGTGGTGTGGGAAGCCGACGTACCGCTAACTGCCGTGCGATAATCCCATGCCGCATCAAATAGCCAGAAAAAGAACTGGGTTAAAAAAATGAAAGGACCTGAGAATGTGCGCTCAAAAGAAAACTCGGAGAAAAATATCTGCTGACGAACCGGCGAAGCCCGGCCGAAAGCTTCGCCGAAAAGTCTATAAAACGAGCAATGGACTACGGAACTTTTCAATCCACGCTTTTGACAAGAGCAACGCCGCGATTTTAGCTAAGTTAGCTGAAGAGCGTACCGGCTTTCCAGCATTCTCACTGGCGGGTCCCGAAAAGGTTGCGCAACTAGATCCCGAAACAGTAGCGAAATGTTATCTTGCCCAGGCGCTTCAAAGCCCGACGGTGCCGTCTTTCACAGTTCCCAAACCAGAGGCCATCCCCAGCGCGTTCAAAAGTCTCGGAACAGAGACCGTTTCATTAACTGGCACTAGAACAGTCAAGTTTCGCCAGACGCTTGGCCAGATCCCTGTGTATGGCTCACTCGTCACCGTGGAGTTGGATCGGGCAAACAATCTTGTGAGCCTCAATTCGTCCATCGGTGAACTTAAAGGCGTCGGCTCTGTGGCAAGAATTGCTCCAGCAGATGCTGTTAAAGCCGTTGAAAAATGCCCCGGATTCCAAAAGCAACTCACCAATATCGTGCCGCAATTAATGTATTATTTTGACAAAACCGCGTCGAAGTGGCGGCTTGTTTTTTTCCTGGAAGACGTGCCGATTACTTCAGAGCAACCCCGCGATCAAGCGAAGCCTGCGCCACAATACATGGATTACGTTGTGGACGCAGACACGGGAGAGGTGGTCGCAGAACTGCCGCGGACGTCCAGCATGGCCGCAACGCTGGAACACGCAATCGATGGACGAAAACAATCGCGTCCGATCAAAGTCGAGATCAGTGGGGCGATAAGAATTCTTCAAGACACCTCAGTTAATGTGCAAACATTTGATTTCGGATTTGATGATCCGGCCGTTAACAGCGAAAGCCTGCCGGGCAGAGCCATTGATCGCCCACCGGCACCGTGGCCACCTTCAGCTGTTAGCGCGCACGCGAACGCCGTCGTGGTGGCAGAATTTCTTAGAAATGTCTTAGACCGTAACAACATCGACAACAAGGGCGGTTCAATAAATTCCAGCATCAACTGTGTAGTTTCCGCTGAGAGCCCTGACAACAGGCAATGGTGCAACTCCTTGTGGAATCCCGATAAAAAAGTGGCGGTCTTTGGACAGCGCCTGGATGACGAGGGGAATTTGATGTCTCGTTCGGTGAATCTCGACGTGGTCGGCCACGAGATGTTTCACGGAGTGACCGCTTTCACGGCAAGGATAGAGTACGCGGACGAATCCGGAGCTTTAAACGAGTCCTATTCCGATATTTTTGGCGTCATCATCGCAAATTTTGATAATCCCAACACGCGCACATGGAATTGGAAGTTGGGTGAAGGTCTCAACCCGCAGGGGAAGCCGGACCGCGATATGGAGGACCCTACTCGGTTCGGACAGCCAGCCCACATGCGAGATTTCGTGCAGTTACCGCTTAAAGACGATTGGGGTGGCGTGCACACTAACAGCGGGATCCACAATAAGGCTGCGTTTAATATCTTAACCAGCGTAGATAGTGCAGGCCAATTGATATTCACACCTAAAGAAGTCGCGGCGATGTTTTACGCGGCATTGACACAGCACCTTTCACGCACTTCACAGTTTTCGGACAGTCGGCGATATGTTATTAACAGCGTTTTCAGCCTCTTCGGGACACTTCCGCCCGATCAACTGGCGGCGAAGGTGAACACTATAAAGAAAAGCTTTTCTGCAGTAGGCATCTCTGAATAGATTACGATTGACCGTTAGTGTTGCCCTGTGTGATGCGCCTGTCGCGCCCTTGCTAACGAAACCCGCGATTGCTGGGCTGCGGAACAGCTGAGCGAACGTCTCGGTTTTCGGCTGACCTTTTGGCACCATCCTCGAATCTCGCGGAACCGCCGCGCACTTCATCCAAAACACCCAATCGTGCCCGGTTGTCGGCGCGAAAGATTTCGAAATCTTTTTGCCACGCCGACTCACATCTTCCGAAGGAACAGGTAAATGAACAATCCGATCCACAACGAAACTGAAACGCAAGAGCTGAGGCGCGAGATACCTTTTCGGTCCGCGCTGGAGGAAACAAATGAGGGAATAAGTACGTCTATCAATGATCCAGATAGGATACTCAGCATCATTGTGCTTGTGCTTGCCTGCCTCGGGCTTGCGCTCCTGGCCCATGTAGTTGTTTAGTCACTAACTAAATGGTACGCGATTTCT
>DASXYB010000314.1:0-5253 GCA_036502745.1 Candidatus Udaeobacter sp. | reverse complement strand
AAAGCTCATGGCATTCTCAGGTCCAGGATTTCTGGTCGCGGTGGGCTACATGGATCCGGGCAACTGGGCGACCGACTTAGCCGGAGGCGCACGGTTCGGCTACTCGCTTCTATGCGTCATCATGATTTCCAATCTGATGGCGATCCTCCTTCAGCATTTATGCATTAAACTCGGCGTCGCCACAGGCCGTGACCTCGCTCAGGCCTGTCGCGATCATTACCCGCGCCCGGTTGTCTGGTTTCTCTGGGTTCTGTGCGAGATTGCTATCGCTGCATGCGATCTGGCCGAAGTAGTTGGCTCGGCGATCGCGCTGCAGTTGCTGTTCGGCATTCCATTGGTGTGGGGGTGCGTCATCACCGCGCTGGATGTGCTCGCCGTTCTGTATCTCCAAAACAAAGGCTTCCGTTATGTTGAAGCGCTTGTCATCACGTTGATCGCAACTATCGGCTCGTGTTTCGCGCTGGAGCTAATTTTCTCCAAACCGAGCATTGTAGGGGTTGCTCTTGGGTTTATTCCTGGGCCACATGTCGTGACAAACCAGGGAATGCTGTATGTGAGCATCGGTATTCTTGGGGCCACCGTCATGCCGCATAACCTCTATTTGCACTCGTCCATTGTTCAGACCCGGAAATTCGAGCAAACCCCGCAAGGCAGACGCGAAGCTATCACGTTTGCAACCATCGATTCGAGCGCGGCGCTCATGTTCGCGTTATTCATTAATGCTGCGATCCTGATTCTCTCGGCGGCAGCTTTCCATTGGTCCGGGCATCAGAATGTGGGCGAAATTCAGGACGCGTATAAACTGCTAAGTCCATTGCTCGGCGTTGGCGTCGCAAGCATACTTTTTGCGGTCGCGTTGCTCGCGTCCGGGCAGAACTCGACCCTTACCGGCACGCTTGCCGGCCAGATCGTGATGGAAGGTTTTCTCAATATCCGAATTACGCCCTGGCTGCGTCGCCTGATAACGCGGCTCATAGCCATTGTGCCTGCAATCGTGGTCATCGGTTTTTTCGGCGAAGGCAAGACGACTGAATTGCTGATTGCCAGCCAGGTTTGTTTGAGCATGCAACTTGGGTTCGCTGTGTGGCCGCTGATGCGATTGACCGGTGAAGCGCGCAAAATGGGGGAGTTCGTCAATCCCCTTTGGATAAAAATCCTGGGCTGGACGGCTGCCAGCATCATCATCGTGCTCAATGTGAAGCTGCTGTTGGACACGTTTTTGCCGGACTGGTTACTCAAGGTGTTTTATGGTTTTCTCAGGCTTCCAGTTCCGGAATAGATGCATTCGAAATCTTAATGACCAGCAGGATTAGCGATTTATCTGCCGTGACTATTCGGTTTGCGGCTTCATACTCATGTACAGCCATATCCTGATTCCACTCGAGAACAGTCCAGCCGACTCAACGGTCCTTACCCATATCAAGCCGCTGGCACGCATGACTGGGGCAAAGCTGCTGCTTGTTCACGTGGCTGATGGATGGGTGGCACGCAATTTCAATCAACTCCAACTTGCTGAAAGCCAGGAGATGAAAGAAGACCGGACGTATTTGGAAAACTGCCAGCGCGAATTAACTAACGAAGGTTTTTCTTGCGACGCGATGCTGGCGTTAGGCGAGCCGTCTGATGAAATCATCAAGCTCGCCCGCGAGAAAGATGTCGATCTGATCGCAATGACTACGCACGGACATCGCTTCATTAGTGACGTTCTATACGGGGCGACAGCCGACAAGGTGCGTCATGCGGTCGAAATTCCCGTGCTGCTGGTCCGCGCGAGATAAATTGTAGCGGACATGAGTCGTGCTAAGCGCCTGTTCCATTGATTCTGCGCTTGACACAAGCGCGGCTCCAACGACGTAAAACGCGGTGAAGGTCCTGTTTCTGACTAACGAGTATCCGCCGAATATCTATGGCGGCGCGGGTGTGCACGTTGGCTATTTGTCACAGGAGTTGGCAAAAACGATGTCTGTCGAAGTGCGTTGCTTTGGCGACCAGCATTTCGAGGAACGTAATCTCAAGGTCATGGGCTTCGAACTGGACACGAGTAATTTCACATGTCCAAAGCCCTTGCGTTCTGCGTTCGGCGCGGTGCGACGTTGCACCGATTTTAACACAACGAACATCGATTCTGATCTCGTGCATTGTCACACATGGTATAGCCACTTTGGCGGCATCCTGGCCAAAAATAATTACGGTTTGCCGCTCGTCATCACTGTTCATTCGCTCGAGCCCCTGCGGCCTTGGAAACGGGAGCAGCTCGCAGGAGGCTATGAGTTCTCACTTTGGGTCGAGAAAACCGCCCTCGAAATGGCTGATGCGATTATCGCCGTATCGAGGGAGACGAAACATGACATCGAACGTTTGTTTAACGTCGATCCGTCGCGAGTGCACGTGATCCACAACGGAATCGATCTGAACCAATATCGTAAGGTCGATTCAACTGGCGCTCTCGACCGTTACGGTATCGATCCGGCCAGGCCGTATCTTCTTTTTGTGGGGCGGATTACGCGCCAAAAAGGGGTTCAGCATCTGGTGCGCGCAATCCAGTTCATGGATCGCGATTTCCAGATCGTGCTGTGTGCAGCCGCGCCAGACACGCCACAGCTAGCTGAAGAAGTGCGGATTGCTGTCGAACGTGCAGAAGCGCAGCGGCCGGGAATTATGTGGATCAATGAAATGGTCGATCAACAGGCTGCGTGTGAGCTTTACTCGCACGCTGCGGTATTCATTTGTCCGTCGATCTACGAACCGTTTGGAATCATTAACCTGGAAGCGATGGCCTGCGAAACTCCCGTAGTTGCCAGTGCCGTTGGCGGAATTAAGGAAGTCGTGGTTGAAGGCGAAACAGGTTTCCTTGTCCCCCTTGAGCAAATGAAGGAGAGTCCCTTCGAAGCGATAGATCCCGAAAAATTCGCGCGCGATCTCGCGGAGCGCGTGAACGACTTGATGAAGGATGCTCAACTCCGCAAACGCTTTGGCAAAGCGGGGCGCAGACGAGTCGAGGAGAACTTTAGTTGGACTGCAATTGCAGAGAAGACGAAGACACTTTACGCGTCATTATTAGCATCCTGAGCGAAGGGAAATCGAGTCGAAGCATCACAAAAAACTTCGTGAAACATTCATCGGGAACCCTCGGCTCCGCTCGGCATGACAGGTGTTCGCGCTGATGGCAACTTGAACTCGCCATGTTCGTTGATCGGGTAAAAGTTTTTGCGCAGGCGGGAAATGGCGGGCGCGGGTCCGTCAGTTTTCGACGAGAAAAATTTGTGCCGAAAGGCGGCCCGGACGGCGGCGATGGCGGGCGTGGCGGTAACGTGATCCTGCTGGCGGACCGGCACGTCGATAATCTCGTCAACCTTTTCTACGAGCCGCTGATCAAGGCAAAAAACGGTGGGCACGGGATGGGAAAAAAAATGAGCGGCCGCGCCGGCGTCGACAAAATCGTAAAGGTTCCGGTTGGGACGATAGTTTGGCCGGAGCAAGCAGAAGAACGTCCAATGTCGAATTCGGATCAATTGGCACTTGGCAACCGGCAATCGGCTATGCCAGTCGTCGATCTCGCGCGTGATGGGGAGGAATTCGTACTGTGTCGCGGCGGAGCAGGTGGAAAGGGGAATGTGCATTTCAAAAGCTCGCGTAACCGTGCTCCCCGCCAATACACCGAGGGCGAAGAAGGTGAACATGGACATTTTCGGTTCGAACTGCGGACGATCGCCGACGCTGGATTGGTTGGTTACCCGAATGCCGGTAAATCGACCCTTTTGCGAACGATTTCAGCGGCGCGGCCGAAGGTTGCTGCCTATCCATTTACGACGCTTCACCCAATCGTCGGCGTTATTGAATTTCCAGGTTATCAACGCGCCACGGTCGCTGATATTCCTGGTTTAATCGAAGGCGCGCACCGCGGATTGGGGCTCGGTCACGAGTTTCTTCGACACATCACGCGCTGCCGGGTGTTAGTTTTCGTGGTGGACATCGCCGGAAGCGAGGGGCGCAATCCAGTCGAAGACTTGCAGAATCTGCGCCGCGAAATCGATCTCTACGACCCCACCTTGTCATCGCGCGCGTGGTTCGTAGTTGCCAATAAGATGGATTTGCCCGGTGCGACAGAAAATTTCAGAACGCTGCAAGAGAGATTCCCAAAAATCCAGATACTTTCGACTTCCGCAGCCAAAGGAGAGGGAATCGATGCCTTGAAGCAGGTGTTGGCAGCACAAATAACGGAGCCCAAAGAAGCTGTACCAGCGGCGATTTAATGTGGACAAGGCGAAGATCCCTAGCGAAACTGGGCGCTGTGTTATGGGCAGGCGGGTTGTAGCGAGCTATTGCTCCAGTTTTCTGAAGTCCGAGATGTTGCACATTTACCGGCAGGTAAAAGCGCTGCGCGGTGTGCACACGTTTGTCGTCACCAAAGAAGTCCAGAATGCTGAGCGATTTCCGTTTGAGGACATCGAGGTGATTCCGAAGCGACGCACTAATCTCTTTGTGCACGGTTGGTTGAAATTCGTTGAACGGAGGCCACCGATTGTTTATCGCGGCGAGTACCAAACGCTGGACTCATTGTTGAGGCGTCACGGAGCTGATCTAATGCACATTTATTTCGGCCACACCGGCGTGCATCTGCTTCCATTTATCGAGCAATGGCATAAGCCGTGCGTTGTATCTTTCCACGGCGCAGATGTTGCGCAGAAACCAGAGATTAAAGATTATGCCGGCAAACTGCGGCGTCTTTTCAATGCGGTTCCGCTCGTGTTCGCACGTTCGCAATCGCTCGCTGACCGACTGACCCAACTCGGGTGTCCACCGGAAAAGCTGCGCATTAATCGCACCGGAATTCCACTAAAGGAATTTCCGCTGGTGCACAGAGAATCGCCGCCGAACGGCAAATGGAAAGTAGTCCAGGCGTGCCGGCTAATACCGAAAAAAGGCGTGGCAACCAGCTTGCGCGCATTTGCGATCTTCAAGAGGGACTATCCTAACGCGGAATTAATTATCGCCGGCAAAGGTCCTTTGCAGCCTGAGTTGGAGATGCTGGCCGGCGGCCTCGGTATTGCGAGGGACGTGCATTTTGTCGGCTTTCTTTCGCAACCGAAGCTGTACGAGCTTTATTCCAACGCGCATCTGTTTTTGCATCCGAGCGAGATTTCCCCAAATCAAGACCAGGAAGGTGTGCCGAACTCAGTACTGGAAGCAATGGCAACAGGTTTGCCGGTAGTTGCAACACGGCATGGCGGAATACCCGAAGCAGTCGATCAC
>DASXYB010000313.1:0-15705 GCA_036502745.1 Candidatus Udaeobacter sp. | reverse complement strand
TCCAAATCGACCACGAAACCGTGGGTCACACACGTTTTGTATGGTGCGCGATTATTCAGCGCGATGCTCGTCATTAGCGATGACTGAAACCAGCCACGGTGTTGGTCGGTGGCCTCGAGATACATGTCAGCAGGATCGCGCAACTCAGGACGAACTGCGCACACAGCCTTATGCGAGACTCCGCTGTCGATCCAGACGTCGATCGTGTCGGTGCCTTTGGTTGTATTCGGTGGCAATCCGACTGCTTTTGCCAGAGCGGCATCATCCAATTCGAACCAAATATTTGAGCCCCGCTGCGCGACAAGATCGGCCAACTTGCGAATGATCTTCGGATCGAGAATGGCTTTGCCATCTTCGGCGTAAAAAACCGGCAACGGCACGCCCCAACTGCGTTGCCGGGAGATCACCCAGTCCGGTCGCGATTCAACCGTTCCCGCAATGCGGTTCTCGCCCCATGCGGGGATCCATTTCACTTCATTGTGAATTGCTTCGAGCGCTCTGCCACGCAGCGCATCAATGCGGATGAAAAACTGATCCACATTGCGAAAAATGATCGGCGTTTTCGATCGCCAGCAATATGGATATGAATGATGAAACTTCTCCTCGCCTAAAAGCATCCCTCTGTCGCGAAGCAATTCGACTACGTCCGGATTCGCGTCGAACACGTATTTACCCGTCAGATTCGGCAGGCCTGCTTCATCGGTGAACCGGCCGTGATCATCGACGGGCGATAAGATCGGCAGTTTGCGTTGCATTCCTAAAACGTAATCGTCCGCGCCATGACCGGGTGCGATGTGGACAGCGCCGGTGCCGGAATCCATTGTCACAAAACCGGCCGTCAACACGGGAACATCACGATTCAGAAAAGGATGGCGCGCCTTGAGTCCTTCCAGATCGGCTCCAGGCAATGAGGCAATCGGTTTTGCGACTGCCTGTAATCCTGTGGCTTCAGAAAATCGTGAAACAAGTTTCTCAGCGACAACCAAAACTTCAGAAGCCGCATCTCGCGAAAATTCCTGAACCACATATTTCGCTTTTGCGTCTACAGCTATGGCGAGGTTAGCCGGCAACGTCCAGGGAGTTGTCGTCCAAATGGCAATGCTTGCATTTGCCAGCGCGTTCGGAGAACTCGCTCCACCGATGATCGGAAATTTGACGTAAACGGCGGTATCGTTGCGCTCTTGGTATTCCACTTCAGCTTCGGCGAGGGCGGTCTGCGCGCCGGTACTCCAGAAGACAGGCTTCTGAGCCTCGTAGACCAAACTTTGCTCGACGAAAACCGCGAATGCACGCAGGATTTCCGCTTCGTACTTGGACTCCATCGTAAGATACGGATGTTCCCAATCGCCGAACACGCCGAGCCGCTTGAATTGTTCGCGCTGGATGTCGATGAATTTTCGCGCAAACGCTTCGCATTTTCGACGGATTTCCACCGGTGAAAGAGCGCGCGATTGTTTGACTACTTTGTATTCGATTGGAAGCCCGTGACAATCCCAACCGGGAACGTAAGGCGCGCGTTTGCCGAGCATCGTCTGCGATTTCACCACGAAGTCCTTGAGGATTTTGTTCAGCGCCGTGCCCATGTGGACGTCACCGTTGGCGAACGGCGGGCCGTCATGCAGAACGAATAGCTCTCGGCTATCGCGCGATTTCTGAATCTGCTGGTAAAGTTTTGTGTCTTCCCACGCTTTGAGCATCGCCGGCTCGCGCGCAGGAAGGTTCGCTTTCATCGGAAACTCCGTGCGCGGCAGGTTCAGAGTGTCTTTGTAGTTTTGGCTCATGGCGGACGGAGTTGCTACGTAGCATCCGCGACTGCACAAATCAACGCGTGGCGACGCTGTCGTTGAGCTAATTTCGGCCGAGCGTGCTGAGTTTTTGGACCTGGTAAGCATTCGGTCCGATCACATTTCCGGAATCAGTCGTCGACTGACCTAACAAATAACTCCACATGCATGCACGCCCCATGCAAAAACAATCCACTTTCACCATCCGGTCTTTGTAACGCACGCTTTCTGATAGCTCTCACCCTCTGTTCAGTCGGCGTGCTGCTGGCGATGTTCAGTTTCGCCGCTACTTCCCTCTAGCGGAACACTGACGGACACCTCAGACCGGCTGACATACACAGCGTACCGTTTTTCGTCGCGAACGCGACTTCAATACTTTTGTCGATCACGGCCCCAAATGTCTGGTTTGGCACAGCTGTGCGACGATTACGTCACTGACAGTGACAGTACCCGTCGCTTATGCCGCACGCGTCTTAATGCTGCTGCTACCTACGCGATTGTCGACAACGTAAGCTGCGGTCCTTATATCGAAAAAGCATCCGCAACTAATCGGGCTTGCTCGCGTTTGTGACGCGCAAGCGCGCCTACGGCCGGACTAGCACTAGCCTCGCGACCTGCGTACGCAATTTCGGTGCAAAGGAGCGTGCGTAATCGCGGTTCGATAAAAGTCCATGCACCCATGTTTTGCGGTTCTTCCTGGCACCAGACAAGCTTAGCGGCTTTTGGAAATGGCTTGAGCATTTCGCGCAGCCTTTTTTCAGCGAGAGGATAAAGTTGCTCGACGCGAATGATCGCCGCATCCTCGATTTGGCGTTCGGTACGATACTTCAGAAGATCGTAATAGATTTTTCCGGAGCAAAAGATGATGCGCTTCACGTTGTCGACCGGACCAGCTTCGGGCGCGCCGAGAATTTCTTCGAACCGGCCGTGGACGAATTCTTCAGCTGGCGACGACGCATAATTCGCTCGTAACAAACTCTTCGGCGTAGCGATGATGAGCGGCTTGATGAAATCGCGTTTCATCTGGCGGCGCAGCACATGAAAATATTGTGCGGCGGTCGTAACGTTGCAGACTTGGATGTTGTCCTCGGCACACTCTTGGAGGAAACGCTCGATACGCGCGCTGGAATGTTCCGGCCCCTGCCCTTCATACCCGTGCGGCAGCAACAGCACAATTCCACTCGGCCGCTGCCACTTGGATTCCGCTGACACAATGAACTGATCGATAATCGTCTGAGCGCCGTTCATGAAGTCGCCGAATTGCGCCTCCCACAGGCAAAGCATTTTTGGATACTCAAGTGAGTAGCCGTAATCGAATCCGAGCACAGCGGCCTCAGATAGCGGACTGTTGTAGATGCAGATGCGCGCTTGTTTTTCAGCGAGGTGGAGCAAGGGCACGTACGGTTTGCCCGTCTTTGCATCGTAAAGCACCGAATGCCGCGTGCTGAAGGTGCCGCGTGAACTGTCCTGTCCCGATAACCGAACTGGAATCCCCTCGAGAAGAAGCGAGCCAAAGGCGAGAGCTTCGGCGAAATGCCATTCGTACGGACCGCCATCCTCGAAGACCTTGCGCTGATGATCGATAACGATGCGTTGTATTTTTGGCTGAACCTCGAAACCACCCGGAACACGGGTCAGACCTTCGACAATCGTTTTCAGCGTTTTCTCGCTGATAGCAGTCGGCTCGGATTCGCTCGTGTATTTAGGTTGAAAAATCGCCGTTGATTCTCTGAATTTGGCTTTCTGGTTCGCCCTGCGTTTTTCGATCGCGTTCACTTCATCCCGCGTCATCTCCAGTCGCAGAGCGAACTCAGTCTCGAGCGAAGCAGCGTCGTCTTCGCTCAGCGTTCCGGCTTCGAGCAACTCGCGCTTGTAGAGCTGAGTCACAGACGGACGTTTTTCGATTTTTGCGTAGAGATCCGGTTGCGTGAACGACGGTTCGTCGCCTTCGTTATGGCCATAGCGCCGATAGCAATACAAATCGATCACCACGTCTCGCCCGAATTGCTGACGGAAATCGAATGCCAAATCGCTGACAAACGTCACTGCGAGCGGGTCGTCACCGTTCACATGGAAAATCGGCGCCTCGATCATTTTGGCGATATCCGTGGCGTAACGAGACGATCGCGCATCTTTCGGAAGCGTAGTGAAACCGATTTGATTGTTCACCATGACGTGAATAGTGCCGCCGGTGCTGTAACCGTGTAACTGCGACAAATTCAGCGTCTCTGCCACAATTCCCTGCGCAATGAACGCCGCGTCGCCATGCACGAGCAGCGGCAAAACTTTTTTCCGATGCTCAGTGTCTTCCCTAATTCGTTGTCGGGCCCGCGCTTTCCCTTCGACGACCGGATCGGCAGCTTCCAAATGGCTCGGGTTCGATGAGAGTCGGATTTCAATCTCCGTGCCGGAAGCGAGCCTGCGGACGGCATCGTAACCGAGATGATATTTCACGTCGCCATCGCCAGCCACCAAATCTGGAATGTAATTCTCGCTGAACTCGGTGAAGATGACCTTAAGCGATTTGCGCAAAAAATTTGCAAGGACGTTGAGTCGTCCGCGATGCGCCATGCCCATGCAAATCTCCTCGACGCCACCATCCGGACATTTGTGCAGGATTGTTTCCAGAGCGATCATCAGCGTTTCCGCGCCCTGTAACGAGAAGCGTTTTTGTCCGACGTAGCGGGTATGCAGAAAAATCTCGAACGACTCGGCTTCGAGCAGGGCCCGCAACAGCGCGACTTGGACCGCACGAGGCGTTGAATGTTTGTGCGGACGTGTTTCCAGTCGCTTCCGGATCCATTCGCGAATGCTCGAATCCTGGATGTGCATGAACTCCGATCCGATCGAGTCAGCATAAATTCTGTCGAGGCCCGCGACCATGTCGCGCAAGGTCATCGGCCGGTTATCGAGGAAGAACTTCGATGAGACGCGGAGATCGAGGTCGGCATCGGTGAATCCAAACTCGCTCAGACGCAGCGCTGGATTTCTCGGCCGTGTCTCTGCCAGCGGATCTATCCGCGCAATCGTGTGACCCAGTGAGCAGTAAGCGTAAACCAATCCGTCGACGCGTGTCTGTAATGCTGCTTCGCGAGCGTCAACCTCGGCTTCGACCGCCCCGTTACGGTCCGGAAGATTACCCAGTTCGAACCCTTCAAAAAAGGCGGACCATCCGGAACCGACCGACTCAGGGTTGTCCTGCCAAAGTCGATATTTGTCTTCGATCAGGTGAAGATTTGCGCGAGCGTCAATCGAAGTGCGCATAATCCACTAATCTCGGATGATTACGCATGGCGGCAAGTTGACAGTCCGAAGGCCGCCTCGTTACTTGCTGCGCGTATGCGTCCGAAAAATCGTGCTGTTTCCGCGGTCGCGGCATTTCTAATGGTCGCGGCGTCAGCAGCGTGTTTCGCACAGGCTGATCCCGCTTCGGAACCAGCCGTTTTGGCCGTTGCGAAGGTTTTGCCTGCGGTAGTGAATATCAATACGGAGCGAGTCGTTAAGCGTACAGTGCGCGATCCCTTCGACGATGTTTACGCGCAATTCTTCGGTTACAATCGGTTTCGGCCACGCGAAGTCCGTCAGACGCTGCAAAGCCTGGGATCCGGTTTCATAATCGATCCGGCAGGTTACATCATAACAAATCAGCATGTGGTAGAGCGCGCTGCGGATTTGAAGATTCACGTAACCGCCCACGACGAGAAGACGTATCGCGCGCATTACATTGCCGGCGATGACAAAACTGATTTGGCGTTTATCAAAATCGACGCGCAGACCGATTTCCCCTTCATCAATCTCGACGATATTTCTCCGAACTTGCTGGGTCAGACAGTCATGGTTGTTGGCAACGCTGTTGGATACGGCAGCTCTATCAGCCGAGGCGTGCTGAGCGCAGTCAAACGCAACATCACCGTGGATGAGACCGAGTATAAAGATTTGGTGCAGACCGATGCCGCAATCAATCCCGGCAACAGCGGCGGACCGGTGGTAGATCTTTCCGGCCGATTGGTAGGCATCGCATCGGCGAAAATGGCGTTTACGCCACAAGGCGTTCCTACGCAGGGACTCGGATTCGCCATTCCTGCTGAAGTTGTGCGCAACACCGTCAATCGCTTCAAGCAAGTGGCGATGAAGCAGGCCAAGGTCAAAGGGTCGCCTGCGCCGGTCGAACCTGGCAGTGCCCGCGCGGAGAAATTATTCGGAATGCAGCTTCAGGATCTCAATCAGGAACTGAGTGACGCGCTAGGCTACGTCCGAGGCCGGGGCGTCTTGATCACAGCAGTTGAACCTGACAGTCCGGCCGATGAGGCTGGCATCGAACGAGGCATGGTCATTTACCGCGCAAATAAGTCGGAGGTCTCTTCTGTCAGACAAATCGAGGAGCAATTGCGAACGGCTGAAAGCGGCGCAAAGGTTGAATTCACCGTCGGGATTATCCGGGCCCGTGGTCAAAATCATCAGTTGGCTGCTGTGAATCTGACGGCTCGTTAAAAAATTGGCAACGCAATCGCGGTTCAGTTGTCTCATCGAAATATCGCACAATGATCAAGGTTGAGAATTTAACGAAACGGTACGCCGGTCAGACCGCCATCCAGAATTTGAGTTTCGAGGTGAGTCGTGGCGAGATCATGGGATTTCTCGGGCCGAACGGCGCCGGGAAAACCACGACCATGCGGATCCTGGCGGGTTTCATGCCGCCGACTTCAGGTCGCGCAAGCATCGCCGGATTCGACGTTTTTGAAAAATCGCTTCAGGCGCGGGAGCACGTGGGCTACATGCCGGAAAATGTTCCGCTGTATAGCGATATGCGAGTCACGGAATATCTGAATTATCGCGCAGCGCTCAAAGGCGTGCCGCACCGCCGCATCGCAGAACGGGTTGGTGACGTGAAGGAACTTTGCGGTCTCAAAGACGTTGAACGAAAATTGATCGGCAATTTATCGAAAGGCTATCGCCAGCGCGTCGGTCTGGCAGATGCGCTACTGGCAGAACCCGATCTTCTCATTCTCGACGAACCCACCATCGGTCTCGACCCCAATCAAATCCGGCAGGTGCGGGAGTTGATCAGGAATTTAGGCAGGCAGCACACGATTTTACTTTCAACCCATATTCTGCCCGAGGTGGAAATGACGTGCAGCCGCGTCATTATTATTCACAAAGGAAGAATCGAAGCGTGCGATACGCCGGAGAACTTGTTAGGCACCATCAGACAAGCCGGCGGCGTGGAGCTTGAGGCAAAGGTCGGAACCGACAATGGTGAGGAGCAATTGAAAAAGATTCCGGGCGTTCGAGACGTCGTCACGAATGGTGAGGACGAATGGAAGAAATTCTCCTTGCGAGTCGAATCGGGCGCAGACGTGCGCGAAGAGGTTTTCAGGCTCGCCGTTGAGCGCCAATGGGCCGTGCGCGAACTCACTCAACGGCGCGGAACGCTCGAGGATGTGTTCGTCGAATTGACCCACCCGGATCTGGTTTGATGGAGTAACGGAGTACTGCGGAGCGATGCGTAAATTCTGGACCCTGCTCACCCGCGAAGTGCGCAGCTATTTCTACTCTCCGATCGCGTACATCGTGATGATCTTCTTTCTGATCATCAGCGGGATCGATTTTTATTTCCAAGTCTCGTTCATGAATCAGCGCCAGGTGCAATACACAATCCAGGAAGCATTCTTTAATTCGGTGTTTTTCTGGTTCGCGTTCGTCCTGATTTTTCCGTTGATCACGATGCGTTTGTTTGCCGAAGAATTTAAGCTCGGCACGATCGAGCCTCTCACGACCGCGCCAGTTCGCGATTGGCAGGTCGTACTCTCGAAATTTTTTGGCGCGCTCGTGTTTTACCTGATTCTCTGGATCCCGACGCTCGTTTATTTTTGGATTTTCGCGAAAGTGACAAACCAGCCAGCGGCGCATTCTCCCGGAGCATACTTTGGTTCTTATCTGATGCTGTTGCTCCTGGGCATGTTTTATCTTTCCATTGGTTGCCTCACCTCGGTGCTGACCCGAAACCAGATCATTGCGGCGATCATTTCGTTCTGCGCAATTACCCTGCTGTTTTTCCTCGGCCTGGTGCAGTTCATCTTGATGGATGTAACCTCTGCAACTCGCGATTTGTTAGGCTACTTCTCTGCGATCGAACACATGGGAACGTTTTCCCGAGGTATCATCGACACGCGGCCCATCGTTCTCTACGTGAGCATGACGATGCTCATGCTGACGCTCACGTATCAGGCGTTCCAATCGCGCAAATGGAGGCTCTGATAAATGGCTGATGAGTCAAAGGAGCCTCGTACGCGCCGGAGAATGAAGATTGGACGGATCCGCATCGGTCTCAACGTGGTCATCCAGATCGTGTTGATCCTGTTTCTCGCAGCGATGGTGAACTCCCTTGCGTTCAAACACTACAAGCGTTGGGATTTTTCACGCGACCAGAAATATGCGTTGTCAGACAAGACAAAGCGGTTCCTTGACACGCTCAAAGGCAAAATGCGCATCACGGTTTTCTTTTCGCCCGGCACGCCTATTACGGCGGACCTTCAGAATCTGCTAACTGAATATCAGTACGCCGGGAAAGGAAAGATCGATGTGGAACAGATCGATCCGGAGCGGAATCTTTCCCGGGCCAAGGAGTTGTTTGATAAATACAAGGTTGTCACCGACGAGAGCCTTTTGGTGCTCGACTATGAGGGGCGCAACAAAACAGTGAAGGCATCGGAAATGGCCGATATTGACCAGAGCGGGGCCGCGTTCGGCGAAGGTCCGCGGGTCGCCGCATTCAAAGGCGAGCAGGCGATCACGAGCGCGATGATCGACCTTGTGGAAGGGAAAAAGAAGACCCTCGGGTACGTCACGGGTCACAAGGAACCGGCACTGTCCGCACCCACGAGTCCGATCACATTGGTCAAGACGTTTATCGAGAATGAAAACATCAAGTTTCAAGAGCTGAACCTTCTCGATCAGCCTGCGATCCCAGCCGATGTGAACGCAGTGATGATCGTCGGGCCGCAATACGACTTTTCCGAACGCGAAATGCAAGTCCTGCGGGGTTTCTGGGACAAACAGGGACGCATACTGGCTCTTGTCGACCCGGCTGCGAACACCCCCAGATTGCGTGCGTTTCTTGATGAACTCGGCGTCAAAGTCAATGACGACAGGCTAATGGTTTTCGTGCGCACAGGGATTCAAGAGCTTGCACTGACGAGAGATGTCCAGGCGCATTTCCTCGGCGACAGTCCGGTTACGAAGCGGCTGGCCGATGTGCGGGCCATTTTAGTTGGGGGCACGGCCTCACTCGCACTGGATCCGAACCGGGGGCGAGCTGCCAACATCCGGCTGGAGCCGCTCATCCAGGCAGAAAAAGGCTACTTTGCCGAGACCGATTACAACTCAGACAATCAGGTGAAGCTGCAAGCGGACGCCCAGAAAGCCGGCGATGTGCCGCTCACAATCGCTGCTTCAGCGGAAAAAGGCGGCAGCGCCGATGCTCGCGTGCAGGTGAACTCGTCACGGCTCGTCGCGGTGAGCAATGCCACGTTCGTTCAAGACAACGCAATCATGCAGGATCAGGCGGCGCTCGATTTTGTTTCCGGCGCAGTGAACTGGCTGTTGAGCCGCGAACAAATGATCGGTATCGCACCAAAAATTCCGAAGCCGCTCACCTTCAGCCTCGATCCCGAAGGATTGCGCCGGCTGCGTTGGATTCTTCTGGTTCTGATGCCGCTGATTCCTGCTGTCATTGGAACAGTAGTGTGGTGGCAACGTCGCGTCTGACATGAATTGGAGGAACACGCTCATCCTGGCAACCATTGCGCTCGCTGGCGTCGCTTATTTCAGGTTTTTCGAAATGAAGCAGCCGAGCACGGAAGAGGCACGGCGTCAGTCACAGAACATGGTCAATTTCGATCGGACCAAGATCGATGCAATCGTGATCCAAAATGGCGATCAAAAGATCGAGATCCGACGGAGCGACAACAAATGGCGCTTGGAAACGCCTATTAAAGACCAGGCTGATAGCGCATTAATTGATAGTTTGTTGTCGGACTTGGAGAACTGGCAAAAGGAGGGAACCATCCCGGCCAAAGAGATCGAGTCTGATAAGGGCAAGCTTGCCGAGTACGGCCTGAACAATCCAAAGCTGAAACTCAAACTGCTCGGGCATGATCGGCCACCGGAAATTTTGTTCGGCAAAGACGCTGCTATGGAGGGCAGAATGTATGTCCGGTTCCAGAACTCAAAGGAAACGTTTCTGACCGGCCAAGCGGTTAGGAAAGACATAGACAAAAAGCCGGAAGAATTCCGGGACAAAAAACTGACCGACCTGAGTAGCGCACAGGTGCGCCGGGTAGTGTTGAAAACTCCTGGCGGCGAAATCGAACTTGTGAAGAAAGATACGAACTGGGAGATCCTGAAACCACTCCGCGCTCGCGCAGATGATCAGAAAGTTAATGACCTGATCTCGCAGGTAACGTCGGCGCGCATTGGAGAATTTGTGACTGACGATCGTGGCGACCTGCGCTCTTATGGCTTAGCGGAGCCGCGCGGATCAATCACGTTGTTCGATCAGGAGCAGAAGAAGGATCAGAAAGTCGAAATCGGTGAGTCCATCAAAGTCGCAGGACGAGAGGACAAGGGACAGATGTTGCAAATTGGCGCGATACCGGAAAAAGAAAAAGAGCAGGTGTACGTGCGGTTCGCTCCTCGCGGCTCTGTTTACACGTTGCCGAAAAAAATCGAAGAGCTTCTTAACACAAAACCCGCCGACTTGCGGGACACCCACCTGGTTCGGATCGACACCAACATCCTTGATCGAATTACTATCGACGCCCCCGGCAAAACCAAAACCGTTCTCGCACGCAAAAACGGAAACTGGACAATCGCAAACCGAAACACCGCGCCAGCGGATTCAGGCGCAGTTCAGCGCATGATCGATGCTCTGCAAAACGAGCGGGTGACGAAATTCGTCGAAGACGTCGCTTCCAATCTGCCGAAGTACGGTCTGGATAAACCGCAGCTGCAATTGACGTTCAGTTCATTTGCCTCAGAGAACACTGCCGAAACCAAAGCGGGCGAGGAACCGTTCGCCACAATCGCGTTCGGAAAAGACGAAGGCGACAACGTTTACGCGCGCCTAACGGATGAACCATTCGTCGTGGCAGTGCGTCGCGCGTTGCTCGACCAGATTTCACCTGATCCCGTGCATTGGCAGGAGTTATCGATCTTCAAATTTAAACCGGAACAGATTCAAAGGCTAAGTGTCACGACCGATAAAGAAGTGTCCTTAGAACGCAATGAAAACAAGCAATGGCATTCGCAAGGGAACGGCGCGATCAATCAAGCCAACTTGCGATCGTTGCTCACAACCTTGTCGAACTTATATGCGGTGCGCTGGCTCGGAACGACCACACCCCAGCAGGGGTTCGATAAACCGACACTCGTGCTCAGCTTTACGACCTCACCCGACAACAAGGCATCACACAAACTCACCGTTGGCGCGCAAAACAACGATGGCACATTTTGCGCACGCGTGGACGGAGACGGCGTCACATTTGCGATCCGCAGTTCCGACTTCAACAATTTGAAATTGCCGCTTGAGACGCAAGGCACAGCGTCTGCTGCGCCAACAACGGTCCCCAATCCGAGCGCAACGCCCTAACCAGTTATCGTTTTGTTTTTCCGGGCGATTTCGGCGATGGAGAAGGGTGAATCGCCGAGCCGCCTGTGCGGCTTACTAATTTGCCGGAGGCATCGAAGACAGAATAACCAGTTTGCTTGCCCGCTGAGTCATAGCTGTAGACGATCTTGTCCAGAAGCGTGCCGTTGGCGGCGCTTTGAGCTTCTTCCAGAAGGCGGCCTCCGTCGTCGTACTTGTAACGACTCTTGAGCCGAACGCGACCATCCGATCCGGACACCTCGCCACTCGAGAATCGGCCGGCGTTGTCGAGTTGATAATGAATTGTCTGACGAATTTTACCATCCGGATCTGTTGTCGTGGATACTGCTGTGTGCTGTGCGTTGTCGAAATTGTAAACGGTCCGGGATCCATCCGGATGCATTGACATGGTGACTCGCACGGCGTCCGTCGAAGCCTGGCCGAAGGCGCTCTCGCCCATGAGAATAGCGCACGCGAAGCCAGCCGCGAACCAGAAACGTTTCATGATTCGCACGAGCTTACGAATTTCGCTGCGGCGGCGCAACACAACGTTCGTGAACATAACTGCAGCGCGAACCGGAGTGACGCTCAGCTCCTGCTTTCTCTTCCGAAGGAGACGCGGGCCATCTGTCGATTGACTTGAGGTCCCTAACCGAGCCCAAATCAATGAAGATTTTTATTGACCGATTCAGACGGGAGTGGTTAAAGGTGGGGTCAAGTGGAGTAAAGTGGGCTATTACTCCATATGACCAATGGACGCCGATTCCCAACCTGAACGCTTCTATGCTGGAGAGTTCCGGCATTCCATAGACGAGAAGAATCGAATCACGATCCCATCGCGTTGGCGGCGCGATCACGCTGAAGATTTCATTCTTTTGCCGGAGGCGACGCACCAGTTTCTGCTGGTGATGTCACCAAATGAGTTCGCGAAGATGAGCTCCGCCGCAGAAACGAACGAGAACGTTTCCGCCCGCGACCGTCGCGTGTTCCTGCGTCAGTTACATTCTCGCGCTCAACATGCGGGCGCCGACCGGCAGGGCCGACTCGTTTTGCCGGATGAACTTTGCCACAAAGTCGGACTAAAAAACGAAGTCGCGCTCGTAGGCAATCGCGGGCGTTTTGAAATTTGGAATTTGCAACGCTGGAAACAGGCACACGAGGACGAAACGGCTACCTACCAGCACGTAGCGAAGGAGATTGGATTGTAAACGTATGGTCCGCCAACTCGTCATGAATCCGCTCTGGATCGAGCCGCCCGCATGGTTCGCGATCAATCCAAACGCAGCAGAAGAGCCCACCCAGTCAGCGGAAGAATTTATTTATCATCGTCCGGTCTTGCAGAAAGAAGCGGTTGATCTACTCAAGCCGAAAACAGGCGTGCTGATCCTCGACGGAACATGCGGCGGCGGCGGCCACACTGAAGCGCTTATAGAAAGCGGGGCCGATGTTCTGGCTTTAGATCAGGATCCCGATGCAGTCCGGCACGTGACAGACCGTCTGGCGCATCTTGGCCGCCGAATCACCGTGCGGCAGGCAAATTTCCGCTACGCAGATTGTGTCCTCGACGAGCTCGGAATTCGCACCATTGCCGGCGCGCTTCTTGATCTCGGTGTTTCTTCCCGGCAACTCGAAAACTCGGACCGCGGGTTCAGTTTGCTTCGAAACGGCCCGCTCGATATGCGGATGGACCCGCAAACGAGCCTGACAGCGGCGACAATCGTGAACGATTACAGCGAAGAGGAATTGACCCGCATCTTTCGTGAGCTCGGTGAAGAACCGGCCGCGCGTCGCGTCGCGAGCATGATTGTGAAGATACGCAAAAAATCGCCGTTTCACGAAACGCTCCAGCTCGCCCGCACGATTGAAAAGCTGGTAGGCCGTCACGGACGGCAGCATCCGGCTACTCAAGTGTTTCAAGCGCTGCGGATGGAAGTGAACAACGAGCTTGGAGCACTTGAACAAGGCCTCCGCGTTTTAACTCCGCGACTCGAGCGGGGCGGACGCATCGCGGTGATCACTTTCCATTCACTGGAGGACCGGATAGTGAAAAACTTTTTTCGCGATCATAGCAAGGAATGGCTCGATAGGCCCGAATGGCCTGAGCCGCGGCGAAATCCCGATCACGACCTTTCGCTTGTTACCCCGAAGCCGACCGAAGCGAGCGAGGAAGAACAGCGGACGAATCCGAGATCGCGAAGCGCGAAGTTGCGCGTGGCACAGAAGATTAAATGAACCGATCACGTCGGCGAAATTGTAATACGGTCAACGCGGCATCGCTGGCGCGCTGGATTGTGATGACGGCATTTCTCGCGCTCGCCGGGTTGGCGTATGTGTATTTGACGCTGCAACTATATCACCTTGGCGAGCGTAGGAAGGCCGTCGAAAACGAGCTCGCGTCACTGCGCACCCAAAACGATGTCGCCGCGGGACAAATCGCTGCGCTTACATCGCGCACGGCTTTGCAACGCCGCTTGAAAGAAGGGTACCTCAAAATGATTCCCGTTTCGGATTCAAAGATCGTGCGGCTCACACTTCCGGCGCGATCGGCGGACGAAGAGGCGATCCAACCCGTGGTGAACCCTTTAGCGCAACATGAATCCAAATAGCCGAACTCGTTGCACTCTGGTGTGTGCTGCTTTTATCGGCCTTTTCAGCATCTTTTCGTTTCGCTTGATTTATCTTCAGGCACTCAAGCACGACGAATACGCAGGGCTCGCTGCGGAAACGCACGTTCACCAGCAGGTCATTCACGCCGAACGGGGCATGATCCTGGACGCGAACAACGAAGTTCTCGCGCATAACATTCCTGTCGAAACCGTCGTAGCTGACGCAACGCATCTTAGCGATTTGCACGCAACCGTTGAGCTCCTGAATGCCGAACTGGAGATCCCCTCCCAAGAAGTCGCCGAAAAGCTAAACAGCGGTCGCCGCTACATCGTCGTCAAACGCGAGGTACCCGCAGCGCGCGCAAACGCGCTACGTGAAAAACTCCGCGCCAGCAATCTGCGGGGAATTTACTTCGAGCACGACGCCACGCGCATATACCCCAACGGCTCGATGCTTTGCCACGTGATTGGTTTTACGGATTTCGATCATCACGGCGTCCAGGGAGTTGAGGCTTCGATGGAAGAATACCTCCACGGACAAGATGGTTACCGTTTCATCGAGCAGAACCGCGCCGGCAAGGAAATCGTGCCTTATCGCGGGCAGGAGCGCGCGTCCCGAGATGGTTACCAGGTGCACCTGACTGTCGACCTTGGGTTACAGAGCATCGTGGAGGAGGAAATCGATGCAGCGATGAAGGAGTATTCCCCACAAAAGGCAACAATCATTCTGATGCGGCCGCAGACAGGTGAAATCCTGGCGATCGCCAACCGTCCGAACTTTGATTTGAACCTCCGCTCCGAGGCCAAGCCCGAGCAAATGAAAAATCGGGCCATCATCGACATGATGGAGCCGGGTTCCACCTTTAAGATTGTAGCCGCTGCCTCTGTTCTCAATGAACGCAAGTTGCGTCTGGATTCGCAGGTTTTTTGTGAGAACGGCGTCTGGAACTATGGCGGCTCTCCTCTGCACGATCATCGTGCATTCGGCTATCTGAGCGTTCGCGACATTCTGATTAAATCGAGCAACATCGGAGCCGCGAAACTTGCTCTGAGTATTGGCGATCAGAAGTTTTACGAATACATCCGGCGCTTTGGATTTGGCGAGCGCACCGGAATTGAATTGCCGGGCGAGATCAACGGAGTGATTCGGCCGCCGCAGACGTGGAGCAAAATTTCCATCACGCGCATTCCGATGGGGCACGAAGTCGGCGTCACGCCATTACAGATGGCAACGGCAATGGCAACCATCGCCAACGGCGGCAAACTTTTGACACCGCGTATTGTTAAATCTGTTACGGCATCGGACGGCAAAATAGTCAGCTCAGTGTCTCCAGTCATACTGCGCCAGGTCATCTCTCCTGAAACAGCCAAACAAATCGGGGATGCGTTACGCGGCGTCGTGAGCGATCAAGGAACCGCAGCCGCTGCGGCTGTGCCGGGGTTTACGATCGCGGGGAAAACCGGAACCGCGCAAAAGGTAAATCCGCAGGGCGGATACGACCACGGGAAGTACGTCGTTTCATTTATTGGGTATCTGCCGGCCGATCACCCTGAGTTTGTCGGGCTCGTGGTGCTCGACGATGCGCATACGAGCAAACCTGAATTGAATTACGGCGGGCTCGTTGCCGGGCCGATTTTTTCCCGCGTTGCCGAAAAGGCCGCGCGCTAT
>DASXYB010000312.1:0-3074 GCA_036502745.1 Candidatus Udaeobacter sp. | reverse complement strand
AGTGAGGAACCGACGCAGTAAAAAGCAGAATGTTGTGATTCGCAGTCAAAGCAATCACAACGCGCGAGCACGCGGCCGCTTTCCCCCAGTTACATTCCATTACCAAAAAGACATCGATCCCGACGCAAAGTCTCAGTTTGGACGTGTAGCCGAGGAAGTCGAGAGGGTGAATTCTGATTAGTCGCGCGCGATAACAAAGAAAAGCCCTATAGCGTCTGTTATGAGCAGGTAAACGCGATGTTACTCAACAAATTCCTTAACGAGCACAAGGCGTTTGTTGAGGAAGAGCGCAAGGTGCAGAAGCAGGGCGCAACCATTGCACGTCTAGAACAGCAAATTGAAGCACTTACCGGAGGTTTACAGAAAGTGAGCGCACAGCTCGAATTGAGCAAACCCGCCTCGCAAATGCCCTTGAACAGTCGCAAACAACTGCCCATGTCTCAAGTATGGAAGCAATTGTATATGGAAAGATGAGGAAGGTGCGGGGCCACGCATGCAGCCGCGACGATTATTCCCAGATTTTAGCTCCGCCGTGGTCTTTTGCTGTTCCTCTCTCTTCCGGCGCTAAGCCGGTACGTGGGCTTGGGCAAGCTTTTCACGGTCCCAATTCCGGTGTTGCGCAATCGCTTCGATGAATTTCGCACTGATGCGTCGACCGTCGCGCTGTTCATCGACGATCAAAGCCGGGTCACTCTCTGCGCTTTGCAGTGAGTTCCGGATGGCCGAAGCCGCGAGCAATGCAGCGCCTTCGCCGGTCGCGGCGATAGCTTTGCAATGCCGATACATTTCGTTGATGAAATGGATCGTTTTCCCGTTGGCCTGCAGCGCTTCAATGCTCGATTGGCCGCCGGGGATGTATACGGCATCGAAGAGGACGGAGGCGGCGTTGAGCAAGCTGTAATCGACCGCGATCTCGGCTCCCTTCGATCCTTTAATAGTGCCACCGTGAGGGGCGATGATCGCGGCGATGGCGCCTTCTTTGGTTAGGGCTTTTTTCATCGCCTCAACCGATTCTTCCTCTACTCCGTCGCCGGCGAGGATCGCGACCTTACGTGTCTTGATCGTGTTTTTGACGGTGTTGGCCATGCTGAGAGCAGGCGAGACAAAGTTGGATTTCTTCGCCGGCCTGGTCTCCGTCTCTCGGCCGGCATCCGCCCCGACACTGAGATTAAGGCGTCCGTTGAGTGAAGAGGGCACTTTCTTGCCCAAGCCGGTGGCGATTTTGTCGGCCATGCCGGAATCGATTTTGGCTAGGACGAACAACATGCGATCGACGATCGCCGCGCGTTTCACCATTCCAAGCTCAAAGGTAAGTGCGTCGATAATGTGATTCTGCTCCGGCTTGCTCTGACTCCGGAAAAAGAGGGAAGCCTGGCTGAAGTGATCGAAGAATTTCTCCGATTTAGCGCGGACTTTGGCGCCACTCATTTTTTCAGCATAGCTCACGAATCCTCCCGTATCGGCTCGCGCCTGCATCGGACAGCCGGCGCCGACCGAGTTCGGATGGTAGCTGGAATCGCCCGGAGGGATCAACTGCTGCATATGCCCGTCGCGTTGATTATTGTGAACGGGGCACGTGGGACGGTTGATCGGGATCTGCGCGAAATTCGGACCACCCAGACGGGTAAGCTGCGTGTCGGTGTAGGAAAAGAGGCGCCCGGCTAGAAGAGGATCGTTCGTGAAATCGATACCGGGCACGATGTGGCCGGGGTGAAATGCCACCTGTTCGGTTTCAGCGAAAAAGTTATCGGGATTGCGATTGAGCGTCATCTTACCGATACGCCGAACCGGAACCATTTCCTCCGGGATCAGCTTGGTGGCATCGAGCAGGTCGAAGTCGAATTTATGTTCGTCCTTCTCCTCGACGACCTGAACACCGAGTTCCCATTCCGCCACGCCGCCGTTCGCGATCGTGTCCCACAAATCGCGCCGGTGGAAGTCAGGATCGGTGCCGTTGATCTTCTGCGCCTCATCCCAACAAACCGAATGCATCCCAAGCAGCGGCTTCCAGTGAAACTTCACGAAGCGCGATTTCCCTGCAGAATTGATCAGCCGAAACGTGTGAACGCCGAAACCTTCCATCATGCGAAAGCTACGCGGGATAGCGCGATCAGACATTACCCACATGAGCATGTGTAACGACTCTGGGGAGAGCGAAATAAAGTCATAAAATGTGTCGTGCGCCGAAGCAGCCTGCGGAATTTCATTGTTCGGCTCGGGCTTCACCGCGTGGATAAAATCGGGAAATTTGACGGCGTCCTGAATGAAGAAAACAGCGATGTTATTTCCCACCAAATCAAAGACGCCTTCGTCAGTGTAGAATTTGACGGCGAAACCGCGCACGTCGCGCGCCAGATCGCCCGAGCCGCGTGAGCCCGCGACGGTGGAGAAACGAAGAAAGACCGGCGTCCGGCGCGAAGTATCAGTGAGGAACCCAGCCATGGTCAGGTTCTCGTTTCCCTCGTAGCACTGGAAGAAACCATGCGCCGCTGCGCCCCGCGCATGCACGACCCGCTCGGGAATTCGCTCGTGATCGAAATGGGTCATTTTCTCGCGGAAATGGAAATCCTCGAGAAGCGATGGTCCCCGTTCGCCCGCCTTCAACGTGTTGGTATCATCATTGATGGCAAGGCCCTGGTTCGTCGTCAGAGTCGTGTCCTCAGGATTCGGCGTCAGCGGTGCGAGCTGCTCGATCTTAACGCTGCGGGTTTTCTGGCCAGCCTTTGTCGGATTCTGTTTCTTCATGACTACGGAAATCGCACCTCGTTGTAACACCGCGCGCATCGAACAGGGAATTTCGAACTGGAGAAGCCCGCGCTGATTTCAGAAAGGCTTTGCGTGTCAACTCGCGGTGTCCGAGAAAGCGCGCGGCCGCGGCGGTCGAGGGTTTCTAATTCCTCGTCGACTGACAAAAAGCTGCCACGCGGTGAAACGTGACAGCTGATCGTGAAATGCTGCTGCTTAGGGATTGACGACCAGTTGCGGCGCAGGTTTGCTCGTTTCAAGTCCGCCACCGGACGTATTCGCTGCGACGAGCTGTGCGGTCACCTTCTGGATCTGTGCGGCCTGCTCAT
>DASXYB010000311.1:0-6677 GCA_036502745.1 Candidatus Udaeobacter sp. | reverse complement strand
GGTGTCCCCCCTTCGACCTCGAGCATCATGGTGCGCTCGAGCGCACGCAGCCGATCGTGAACCAGAAAGAAGGGAACGAAAATCGCCGGGATACCGACTGGAACGAACCATTCATCGCCTACGTGGCAAGGTGGGTGAAACCCCAAGCCTTTTGCCGACAGCTCATCGTGCAGTTGTCGGATCAACGGTTGCAGCGGAGTGCCTTCGAGCCGTAACCCGAGTGACGAGATCCGACGCTCGAGCAATTCCGCATCGTTGAGCGACACCAAATCGGGAGCTTCCATTTCGCGCAGGGTATCACCGAGAAAACCGCTGTCACGCCTTTGCACCATTGCGCATGTCCCTGGAGATAAACATCGAGCTAATACGGACTTGTACCTCCATGATGAGACCAAAAGGAATCGACCAAGTAACTTGCATTGGCCTCGCAAATTGAGAATGCAATTCGATCTTTTCGCAGTGACAGGCCGTAATAGCCATCGCTTTTGAAATAAATTCGTGAGACGCTTTCCACAGCGGGAGAACGACTTACAACTGAAAATGATTGAGCCGCACTGGACAGACTCACAAACGCCTGTACAGAAGGAGCGATGAAATTGATCAACGCGCCGATTCGCGCTGCCCGCAGCCGCGGGTCGGCGGCATAAAGGCTCGTTAGACTTCGCCAAGTTGGAGCCCGCAACTCGCGGCACCCCAGTGGTCGAACTTCAAGTACCCGCGCTCCTTTAGCGCGGGTATCCCGAACCGCAACCGAGAAAACCACACACTATGAAATCAATACCTCAAATAGGTTACAACCAGCACTCTCGTCGCGACGACGATGTACGCCCTAACAACCGGCGGGCTCTGCCGACGGATTACAATTACCGTCCAACCGCCGAAACACAGTTCGGTTCTTCCGCTGGCAAGCCGACTGCGAAGTTGCCTGGATTTCACAAACTAAGCAGTGAATTCCTGGCCACAGAAACGAGCTGGGATTATGTCGCCGAGCTTTTGTTTTTCGTTCTGATCACCAGCGTCGCGGCCTGGCCGATCGTGTCAATGCTCATCGCAGTGGTTCGCATGATCAGGAACTACTAATTGGGCCGATGTCTAGCAATCGTTAGCCGTTGCCGCTGACAATGAGACGAATAGTTTTGGCAGATCCTTTGTGAAAACGTCTGCCAAAATCCTTCATGCCCTTGTTTGGTCGACGTTGACACTGACTGGCGCGAAGCTGACTGCAGCGAAGGAACCACTCTACGACGGCCTCGGCTCCTACTCGCGCAAGGTCACGGCCAACTCGGCGGAAGCACAACGTTACTTCGATCAGGGCCTCGGTTTTCTCCACGGGTTCAATCACGGCGCGGCGATCCGCGCATTTCAGCAAGCTGCGGAACTCGATCCACAATGCGCGATGGCCTATTGGGGCGTAGCGCTTGCGTGCGGTCCGCACATTAATTCCATGGTCGTTCCAGCGCCGGCAGCGGAGCTGGCGGCGAGGCAGATTGGGCTGGCTCAAAAAAAAAGTGCCGGTAATGCATCGCCCATTGAGCAAGCGCTGATCAACGCACTCGCAAAACGTTACGCTAGTCCGCAGCCCGAAGACCGCAGTGGGTTGGACCGCGCGTATGCCGATGCCATGCGCGAGGTGTGGAAAAAATATCCAAAGGATCCAGACGTTGGTGCTTTTTTCGCCGAAGCAATGATGGACCTACGGCCCTGGGATCAATGGACATCAAACGGCAAACCGCAGCCCGGCACGGATGAGATTGTTGCCACCTTGGACACTGTGTTAAAACTTGATCCGAACCATCCGCTGGCGAATCACCTTTACGTTCACGCCTTGGAAGCATCGCCGAATCCGCAGCGCGCGACGGCTGCCGCGGATCGGCTCCGCAATTTACAGCCGAGGCTTGCTCATAATGTGCACATGCCATCGCACATCGACATTCGTACCGGCCAATGGCTGAAGGCCGTCGATACAAATGTAAAAGCAGTGGAAGCAGATCAGCGCTATCGAAAAATCTTCGGGCCGCCTAACGGTTTTCTGAATGTTTACATCGCGCATAACCGCCACATGCTGGCCTATGCCGCGATGATGACGGGTCAGCGCAACCTGGCGTTGAAACAGATCCGCCTCATGGTCGCGGAGATTCCCGCCGATTTTCTAAATCAGAACGCGCTGCAAGCCGAAGGAAACGTCGCGATGCCGTTGGAAGTAATGATTCGCTTTGGCCTCTGGGACGAAATCCTGGCCGAGCCAGAAAATTACAGTGACAAGATGTGGTTCACGCGCGCTTTTCATCATGCTGCTCGCGCGATCGCGTACGCAGCGAAAGGTGACGTGGTTAACGCGCGCAAAGCTCAAAGTATTTTTGCCGAACGAGCCAAACTTGTGCCAAAGGAAGATTTTGTAAGCAACAACAGTTGCGAAACGCTTCTCGCTATCGTCGTTCCAATGGTCGAGGGAGAAACCCTGATCGCAGAAGGAAGGATTGATAGCGGAATTGAGCAACTCCGCGCCGCAATTCAAAAGGAAGATGCACTAAAATATGATGAGCCACCCGGCTGGTTGATTCCAGTGCGACACTCGCTCGGAGCGGTGTTGATGACGCAAGAACGTTTTGCCGAAGCGGAGCAGGTGTATCGCGACGATCTCGTGCGTTTGCCCGAAAACGGCTGGTCCTTGCTTGGCCTCGGGGAAAGTTTGCGAAAGCAAAAGAAAAACGCAGACGAAGTTGTTCAAACCCAGGCGAAATTTAGGAAAGTCTGGGCAAAAGCCGATCTCACCATTACCACTTCGTGTCTTTGCCAGCCGCAGGCGTGACTCGCTGCGTACAGAAATCAGGACCAGTAGAGCTGACGCTTTCTCAGGCCCAGGGAGAGACCTACAGCTTTGCGTAAACGCCCATCAACGGGCGACGCGATGGTATCTGTGAACGGAAGTCGCTGACGAAACCATCCTTAGTACGAATTTCAACATGACCAACGCTTCGCGCGGTGCCATACACAAGCACCGAACCAATCGGTGCAGCGAATGGATCCGTTATCGATAATTTTTTGAATCCGTAGTTGTTGACCAGTTCGGACGCGGCGTCTCTAGCTAGGTCGGTCTTCGGACGTGAATCGATGACACCGGAAGCGAGTAACGCATCTTTAACATAATGCCAGCATCGCGACCGCGAATGCGCATGCGCGCGTTCCTGCGCCAGCGTTGCTGCTTGCACTAATCTGTTGTCGATTCGCCGATCGACTTTGGCGAGCGGGTAAACAATTCGGTTCGGATAATAATCGCTAATGACGGGCACGGATTCTTTTGTACCCTGCGGAGATCTGAAACTGAAACGGCTGCCATGCTGCACCGTTTGATTTACGGTGGGCTGATTCATGGGGCGCACGGGTTCCATCGTAAAGGTTGCTCGGGAGGGTGCCTTCTCGACTTCGTGGGTCGGCTTTTGCGCAGCTACGCGCACCGGCTTTTCAGCGGTTGTGCGCACGGACTCTGTCAGTAGTTTTCGTGTTTTTTTAGAGATCGTTGGCGCTGTTTTCGCCGTAATCACCTGGACTACATCGTTCGCGGGTTCTTCGGTTCGATTATCGCCGCCCAAGCTGGTCGGCGCTAAACCCTGGGCGCGTGCGCTCGCGTTGAATGTTACCGCAACCAATGCAGTCGCTAATGCTAAGAAGAGTGGTCGTCTCCGCACGAGCGCGAGGTATGCCGGAAATCACAAACTGTGGCAAGCTTTTTTTTCGACAAAAATCATTCAGTGCTGGGCGCTTACCGGGACCGGGGTTTGGGCTCGCAGGCAATGAGACGTTCCTGTCCGTTTCAATCGTCGGGGAATTCGTCGGGTCCAAACCCGGGCGGAGGACCGAAATTCTGGTCACGGTCGATGTACGCGCGGTTCCGATGCCGGGGCGCGGATTCTTCGCCGTCCGGCGCGACGACGGCAGTGCGCCCCGAAGGCAAACGCAGGATCAGTCGCCCATCAGACGTGATACCCGTAACTCGACTGCGCACCGAATGAGTGCGGCCTCGCGCGGAATCCCCGGCCGAACTCGCGCTGGAGGCGGCGCGTTTGGCTGTTGATGCAACAGATTTCTTTTTGGTCGCGGAAGCCGAGCGACTTGCGACCGCTGGCGGCGGTTCAATATTTGCCTGCGCTGCTGAGGTTGGCGCTGTGTCCGTAGAAGCAGCGGTGTCGGGCGTCGTTGCAGCAGTCTCTCCTGCATTCGTTGGAGCAACGTCGTGCGATTGAGCGTTAGCTATTTGAGCCTGCTGAACATCCGCCGGCGAAACGTGGAAGGGATTCGGAGTCGTTGCGGCGTTTGCCAGGGCCGGAGTTTCCTGGTGGGGTTTTGGATTCACCGGTTGCGATGACACAACCGCGGGAGGCGACGTCGAAGGGTTTCGAGTGACTTGAGTCGCTGACTGACTCGGCGCCGGTGACGAATCTGGCACGCCAACGAGAACGCCAACCTCCTTTGGCTTTTGCATACCACGAACCAGCTTGCCGATAGAATCGGGGAAAACCAAGGGTGCGATTACAGCTGCCAGCAACAACAGGACCGCAACTACGGCCGCGGTTCGCACCAGCCGTGGCGGGCGCGCTTGTCTCGGCAGCGGAACGCTCGTCCGTAAAGGAATACCGTAGCGATCGGACAGCGTGCGTCGGCGCTCAATTTTTCCAAGCGATTCGCGGATCGTTGCCGCTACCACCAACAAATCCTTTGGACGTTGATCGGGGTCGCGATGCAACAATCGGCCTAACAAGAAGCGCAACGGCTTTGGAAACCCTGAAAACTTTGGACCACGCTGGAGCGCCTCGGCTGAAAGCGAAATCCCGGTCAGCAGAAAATAGAGAGTCACACCGAGTGAATAGATTTCCAGCCGGATATCATTTGTCGGATCGCTGAATTGTTGATCATGCACGGCTTGGTCGCTGCCGAATTTGGCGGGCACATCTGATTGGCTTAGCTGAGGCTCGGGCTGAGGTAGTAGCGGCGGCAAGCCAACGTTGGTGACCTTGACCAACGGCCAAGTGCCCTCAGCGGTCTGCCCCGGCACCAGCATGACGTCCGAGGGGCGAATGGACGGATACGGCAGCTTGTGAAAACCCGCCGACGACAACACGCTCACGATCTGTTCGCTTACTCGTAGTGCAGCGTCAGCCGGCATCGGTCCGTGGCTGCGTACCCATGACTCAAGCGTCTCACCCCCGATTCGCTCGGAAACGTAAACGTAATCGTCTCCTTCGTGCCCAAAATCGCGGATGCTGCCGATATTCACATGCTGCAGCTTCTGCGCCGCAGATATATGCTCTTCGAATGCCTCACGCTCCGCCGGATCAATACTCGCTGCCGGTATCAGCGTGACGGAGACCGGCTCCCCGGTTCGCTCATCCACGGCTTCGTAGCTCGTTGAAGCACCGGCGCTAAGAGGTTGGTACGGCGTGCCGTCATATTGAAGACGGATTCGGTAATTCTTGAGGAATGTCGTGCGCTTCATAACCGGCCTCGTGGGCCACGGCACAACGATCTGGCTGCACCGCCATTCATTCAACAATGATTTCAGCCGCGAGTTGCTCGGCGTTTCTGGTTAAGGAAGCGTGATCTCAGGATTGCGATTTGAAAGGCCCGCGTTTTAGGGATTACCCGGATACACTTTCGAAATTGCGCCCGCGGCGAAATTTGCGAATCTAAACCTCAGATATTAGTACCCCGTGGTGTAACGGTAACACAGCGCCCTTTGGAGGCGTTATTCATGGTTCGAATCCATGCGGGGTAGCCACTTCAGAAATCCCTAGGCGGAATGTGCAAATGGCGCGAACTGAGGTATAGTTTGGGTCCGGCTTTATGAACGAATTGAGAGTAGAAAATTTACGAGTCGCCGTCGGCGATCAGGAAATTGTGCGTGGCCTTACTCTTCATGTGCCGCGAGGCGAAGTGCATGCTTTGATGGGCCCGAACGGCTCGGGGAAAAGCACGCTGGCGAAGGTTTTAGCCGGGCATCCCGATTACCGCGTAATCGGGGGAAAGGTTTTGATGGACGGCGAAAATCTTCTGGAACTTGAGCCGGATGAACGCGCGCGACGCGGTCTGTTTTTGGCTTTCCAGTATCCAAGCGAGATTCCGGGCGTGACCATCGCGAATTTTCTCCGGGCAGCATTGCAAGCGCGTCTGCCGGAGGGCGAAGAGTTAGAGGCCACGGATTATTACGCGAGGCTTTACGAGAAGATGGAACTGCTGGGCATGGATCGTTCGTTCACTTCGCGCTCCGTCAATGAGGGCTTCTCCGGCGGCGAGAAAAAGCGCACTGAAATTCTGCAAATGGCCATGCTCGAGCCACAATACGCTGTGCTCGATGAGACCGATAGCGGCCTTGACATCGACGCGCTGAAGACCGTCGCACATGGGGTGAATTCGTTGCGCGGGCCGAAGCTTGGGATACTGTTAATCACGCACTATCAGCGGCTCCTGAACTACATCGTTCCCGACCACGTCCATGTAATGGTGGGAGGGAGAATCGTGAGGAGCGGGCGAAAGGAACTCGCTCTGGAGCTTGAGGAAAGAGGTTACGATTGGGCACGCGAGCTGGCTGCCGAACCCGTATTTACCAGGTAACAACAAAATGAAAACCGAAACGACATCCATCAATATCGATCGCGGCAAAGGCGATTTCTTTTACCCGGAAG
>DASXYB010000310.1:0-3867 GCA_036502745.1 Candidatus Udaeobacter sp. | reverse complement strand
TTGTCGCAGATCGACATGCAGCCATTAGAGTCGTTCACGTTCAAAGGCGCGAATGACGAAGAGGTGCAGGGTTTTATGGTTAAGCCGCCGCGATTCGATCCGAATAAGAAGTATCCCTTAAAATTTTTGATTCACGGCGGTCCGCAAGGGGCGTGGGGAAACGACTGGACGTATCGCTGGAACGCGGAGTTGTTCGCGGCGATCGGAAATTACGTTGTGGTGATGATCAATTTCCACGGCTCGACGGGTTACGGGCAGAAGTTTACCGATTCGATCAGCGGCGATTGGGGCGGTGCACCGTTCGTGGATCTGATGAACGGGCTCGGTTACGTGGAGAAAACTTATCCGTTCATTGACAAAAACCGCGAGGCCGCGCTTGGCGCGAGTTACGGCGGTTACATGGCAAATTGGATCCTAGGCCACACAAACCGGTTCAAATGCATCGTGTCGCACGATGGGATGTTTAATACGGAGTCCGCGTACGGCACGACCGAAGAACTTTGGTTTCCGGAATGGGAATTCAACGGGCCGCCGTGGAAGAACCGTGAGATGTACCGGAAATTTTCACCACATCTGTTCGCCGACAAATTCAAAACGCCAACGCTGGTGGTTCATGGACAGAATGATTATAGGCTGGATGTGAGTGAAGGATTTCAACTCTTCACTACGCTGCAGCGATTGGGGATTCCGTCCAAGATGTTGTATTTCCCCGACGAAGGTCATTGGGTGCTTAAGCCGCAGAACAGCCAGCTGTGGTACAAGACGGTAAACGACTGGGTGGATCAATGGTGCAAGCGGTAACAGGAAGATAAGCTTCCAGCTTATCTCGGCCGATGAGCATCCCTGCTCATCGAAGAGCGCATGCTAGGAAGCCTGTCCGCCGAGTCAGGCAAGATGCCTGACTTCCAAAACTGTCCGTCCCCTTGACTTTTTGCGCGTGTTGCGCATTAAAACGCTTCGAGAATTTATGGAACGTTTATTACTTAAACTTTTGTACGGAGTTCTCTCATCTGGGCTGGTTTTATTCGTCACAGGCTGCGGCGAAGATCCGCGCTATTCGGGCAACACCCAGTATGTAGGTGGCGGCATTTATGGCGGCGAGCAGGGTGGTGGTGGCCCACCACGCGACACCGTCTCGTATTGGGACGGCGATCACGCCAAAGGCAGCCCTTCCATTAAGATTAGTCTCGGCGAACAGCGCGCGTACTTTTACAAGGGCGGCGAGCTGGTCGGTGTTTCGCAATTGTCGACGGGCCGGGAAGGCAAGAACACGTCGCCCGGCAACTATCGAATCATCGGAAAAGATGTGAATCACGCTTCGAGTCTGTACGGCGATTATGTGGACGACGCGGGGAACGTGGTGATGCCTAACATTGAGCTGGGTAAGGATCCGAAACCGCCCGGCACTCATTATAAAGGCGCGTCCATGCCCTACTACATGAAAATCTCTCCCGCCTTCGGCCTGCACGCCGGTTATCTTCCCGGTTATCCCGCGTCGCACGGCTGTATCCGCATGCCTGAATTCATGGCGCAAGATTTCTTCCGGTCCGTCTCAGTCGGCACGCCCGTCACGATCACGAACTAGAGTCCCTGGGAAGCTGTCAGCTTCCCCTACAGGCTACAGGCGCCGTGGCGTGGCGCCTGACACAGACCTCAACAAATACATCTCCTGAGTTTGTTAGAAGCGATGTTGATCGAAACATCTGGCTTTGTTCGGCGTTGTATCTGGGCTTGCAGAAAATTCCCGCTCACCCCATTCTGATCATCCTGCACGAGTAATATGATCGTAATCGCACAGCCCACCGCTACGGAGGAACAGATCCAGCGGATTGTCACCCGGGTTCGCGAATTTGGGCTTGAGGCGCAAATCAGCCGGGGCGCGTCGCGTGTGATCATCGGCATCATCGGACCTGAGGCGCTCCTTCGAGAAAAGGCAATCGCAGCGATGCTCGGCGTGGAAGCGATCGTGCCCGTGCTGAAACCGTACAAACTTGCGGCACGCGATTCACGTGGCGCTTCCTCCGTACCGATTGGAGACGTGCGGCTGGGCGAACACGAGGACGTGGTTCTCATTTGCGGCCCGTGCTCGGTTGAAAGCAAAGAGCAGATTTTATCTATCGCGACGATCGTGAAAGAATCGGGCGCAAGAATTTTGCGTGGCGGAGCATTCAAACCGCGCACCTCGCCGTACAGTTTTCAGGGGTTACGTGAAGAAGGACTTCGGTTTCTCGCCGAAGCGCGCGCGAAGACTGGCCTTCCTGTCGTAACGGAAGTCATGGATCCGCGCGATCTCCCGATGATCGAAAAATATGCGGATTGCCTTCAGGTCGGCACGCGCAATATGCATAACTTTTCGCTCTTGAAAGAGGTGGGCCGTAGCAGCCTTCCCGTGTTATTGAAACGCGGATTCAGCGCCACGATTTATGACTTAATCATGAGCGCGGAATACATCCTGAACGAGGGAAACTCTAACGTGGTTCTGTGCGAACGCGGCATTCGCACGTTTGATAACGCTGCGCGTTACACGCTCGATTTGAGTGCTGTTCCCATCTTGAAATCAAAAACGCATTTGCCGGTGATTGTCGATCCAACGCACGCCCTGGGTCTCCGCGAGTTCGTGCCGCAGATGTCTCTGGCGGCTGTCGCCGCCGGCGCGGACGCGCTCATGATCGAAGTGCACGATTCGCCGGAACAGGCCAAGAGCGATGGTAACCAGGCGCTCACGCCGGAGATTTTTGCCGAGCTTGTCCCCCGCCTGCGTGCAGTCGCCGCAGCGATAGGTCGCGAAATGTAGCAACCGCGCTTAGCGCGCTTAGTTGCGATCGGGTTCTCCCGAGGACCATGCCATTATGAAGGCGCCAAAAAGGCGCAAGAACACTCCGGCGGCTACAACTTTGCCTGATTTGGCGTAAAGTTTGCGGTGGAAAAATCAGCGGAACTTTTGGAGCGCGTCGCAGCCAGCGAGTCCATTGCTCGCAAGCTCGATGCGATACAACGGGCTCAATGGCCCGTACAATTTTCGCATGTGATCCAGCCGGCGCAGCCGTTTCTGGCTGCCGTGCTCGCAAGCGCTTATCATGGGCGTCGGGTCGGAAAACAGCAGCGTGCTGATTCCACAATTTGGGTGCTCTGCCCCAGCGTTCATTCGCAGGAAACATTTTACGAAAGTTTGCTCAACTGGCAGCCAGATGCGCTGTTCCTCCCAGAAGCAGAGCTGACCGAGATCGAAAATGTCTTGCCCGATCCGGAAATTACAGCGGAACGGCTGGCGTTGTTTTTGCAAATCGAGCGCGACACCAGCCCACGCATCATCGTGACGACACGCGCAAGCCTCGACGAAGCTGCGCCTAAACGAGCAAGTCTTGAATCTGCTGTTGTTCAACTCCGGCGCGGAGCAAGCGCTGAGATGGAAAAGTTTCTCGAACGACTGGCGACCAGCGGTTATGAACGCGTCTCACAAGTCACCACTCGTGGCCAGTTCGCCATCCGCGGCGGGATTGTCGATCTTTATTCGTGGCACGCGCCGTTGCCGTTTCGATTGGAATTTTTCGGCGACCAAATCGAATCGCTGCGCGAGTTCGATATCGATACGCAAACTTCCGTGCGCGATTTGCGCTCGATCGATATTCTGCTGAATCACCGAGCGGCGGATAAAAGCGAATTCGTTCGCGACTATATTCGGGAGCGCGATCTGATCATCGACGTCGAACCTGATGAAGTTTCGAGCGCGCACGTCCAAATCAGCGAAGGCTGGATTGAGACTGGTCCGGAAGATTTCAGCGGCGCGTTTCAGGATTGCGAGATTGGAGAGTTCGGCGCCGGCGATCTGGTGCTCGCCGAGGCCAAACGCGCGCAGTTCGTTCAGCG
>DASXYB010000309.1:0-7550 GCA_036502745.1 Candidatus Udaeobacter sp. | reverse complement strand
GGAGACATCGATGCGGCGCGTGCGCGGCTGCTGGCTGATGGCGTCGACGTCTCGGAGGTGCGCTCCGGCCGCAAGCCCGGCACGCGGGTGATGAGCGTGCGCAGCGGCACCTGCGGCGTGCAGACGCTGTTGCTGGAGCGCTCGGTGCTTCACTCCTCGCAATGACGAAGGGGACCTTTGCTCGAATTGAAATTTCAAAGAGCAGCCTGCGCATGAACACAGCTTCGCGATCTCGCCGCGGATTTCGCGCGAGTTTTGCCGGCATCCTTGTGCCCTCGAAAGAAGAGGGCGCGGGGAAGGCCGAGTGCTTGGCTGGCACCCGCAGCCTCGCGTGCAGAAACGGGTAGAAAGCACACGAGCGGTAGTCACCACAGGTTCGGCCGGACATCCAGCCTTCCCCGCGCAATGGTTTTAACGGTTTCCTTCGTGCTCTCCCCGGGGTGCCGGGCTTGATAGCCCCCGTCGCCTGCGGATTGCTCCGCAGACTTGGCGCCAGCGTCGGGGCGCCAGGACCACACGACTTCGCCGTCCGCGGGGAGCGTTTTCGCCGGCGTTTGAGGCGCCTGACGCTCCCAGCGTCCATCGCATCCCGCGCCAACGTCCGTGACGATCGCGAAACGCCCCTCAGGTGGGCGGGACTTGGCGGTGATACGCCTGTTTCGGGGCGGCCGTCAAGAGAAATTCTGTAAATCAAAAAAGATATTATGATAATCGCAAAGTTTGTCGGAGTTGCTGCCCAATCAGGCCGCCGGCGCCTGAAGCCGTGAGAGCATGAATGTAGTAAACATGGACGGTGCGCTATATGCTCGATCCGGTAATCCATTCGGCGCAAAACATGCCTTCTTCCCGGCAACCCGATCTATTCCACAGGGACGAGCAATCCGACCTGTTAGGTGAAGACGTACCCACGCCCGAATATCGGCCCGATCCCGACGCCGTCCACGCCGAACTCCACAAAATTCTCGCAGAGGCCCGCGCGGCCGAGAAGCTGACGTGGGAGCCGAAGGCGGTTCTGCTGTATCGGACCATCTTTCCGCAGATGACCAACTGGCTGCCCGACGAGGAAGCCGCGCAACTGCGCTTTGAGTTCGAGGCGGAAATGAAGCGGCTTGAGCAGGGAGGCGAATGACGAACGGCTCGCGCACACGATGGCGCTGGTGCTCGCTGCGTTGAAATTGTCCGTGGTGTTCGGCCGGAACACAAGGCAGGAGGACACGCCTTCGAGGGTAGTCTGGCGCGGTAGTCGACTTGCTTCGTTTGGAGTGGTTGTCGGGATCGAAACTTTCTAGTAGCGCTTTAACCGAGCGATTGTCGAATCGCGGATGGGACCGCGCGGATGCCTGATAAGAACGTTTTTGACCGATACCTGCTTGCACTGCGCAAGACCAAGATCGACGAGAAAACCGAACACACCGACCGCGCGGCATTGCAGGCGCTCTTGCAGGCTTTCGCCGATCAGAGCGGAACTCGGACCACGGTTCAGCACGAACCTAAGCGGGTGGCTGACAAGGGCGCACCGGATTTCAAAGTCACAAACCGCGGCCTTATTCTCGGTTACATCGAGAACAAGGCAATCGGAGAACACCTCGACAAGGTCCTGAAATCCGATCAGATCGCGCGCTATAAGACGCTCTCGCAGAACATCATTCTGACGGATTACCTGCACTTCATCTGGATCAGCAAGGATGGCATCCAGCGCGAGACGCTCTGTCACGCCACCGATCTCGAGAATCCCAGGTTTCGCCTGCATGAGGATCGCATCGCGGCCGTATTCGCATTGCTGCAGGCTTTCTTCTCGACCGCGCCTGAAGGCATCGGACGCGCGCAACAACTTGCGCTGGCGCTCGCGACGCGGAGCAAGTTGCTGCATGACTATCTCGGCGAAGAACTTGTGCGGCAGGAACGAGAGCACAAGGAGGGGCGGCTTTACGGATTGTTCCAGATTTTTCGCGATCAGGTCTTTCATGAGCTGACACTCAACGAATTTGCCGATGCCTTCGCGCAGATGCTGGCCTATGGATTGTTTCTCGCGCGATTGAATTCTGGTTCGGACCCGGTGACGTTGCACAATGCCCGCGAGCACGTGCCGGGTTCATTTCGCCTCATCCGTGAGCTGGTCGATTTTCTGACGGAACTTGAGAAAAGCGAATATCGCGATGTGCGCTGGGTGGTCGAGGAAGTGTTGTCGATTGTTAACGCATTGAAATTTGCGGCTATCCATGAAGACTTGTCGTTCCGGCACCGTAAGGCGATCAGCAGCAAGGTCCGTGCCGGCGATGAAGAAGAGCATCGGCTGTTCGAGCGCGATCCTTTCATCTATTTCTACGAGGATTATCTGAAGGCATACGACGCCGCAACGCGGAAGGCCCGCGGTGTCTACTACACGCCGCCACCGATTGTAAATTTTATTGTGCGCGCGATCGACGATATTCTTAAAGACAGCTTCGGCATTCGCGACGGTGTTGCTGACAACAAGCGCGTCACCGTACTCGACTTCGCTTGCGGTACCGGAACATTCTTGCTCGAAGTATTTCAACGAATCTTCGACAATATTGGCGGTTCAGATTCGGGTCGTGCCGACTTGATCGTTCGCGATCATTTCTTGAAGCATATTTTCGGCTTCGAGTACCTGCTCGCTCCTTACACCATTGCGCATCTGAAGCTCTCTCAATACCTAAAGGACAAAGATCATCCATTGAAAGATGACGAACGTTTGCAAATATTTTTGACCAATACATTGGAGCCCATAGAGCCACAGAGGCATTTATTGCTGCCTGCTGTGACCGCAGAGGTAGAGGCCGCCCAGCGAGTCAAAGATCGTCAAATATTGGTAATCACGGGAAATCCGCCATATGCCGGTCACTCGAAGAACCCAAGCGAGCGAATCGTTGAGGAGACGATTCGTGAAAAGAGAACTAAGAGAGGAGTAATTAAGCTCAAGCGACCTTTGACCGTTCGTAGGAAAACCAAGACAGTAATTGGCGCGTTGATCGAAGATTATAAATCCGTGGACGGGAAGCCACTCGGCGAACAAAATGCAAAGTGGCTTCAAGACGATTACGTTAAATTCATTCGCTTTGCTCAAAACAAAATGGAGGGTGTTGCCGAAGGAGTCGTTGGCATCATCACAAATCACAGCTACCTGGACAATCCAACGTTTCGAGGAATGCGCCAGTCTCTAACTAAAACCTTCGATCAAATCTACATATTGGATCTTCACGGAAGTTCGAAGCCCAAGGAATTTGCTCCGTCAAACCAACAGAACGAAAATGTTTTCGATATACAAAAGGGCGTGGCAATCGCTCTCTTTGTAAAGAAACCAGGATCGACGAGAGGAGTGTGGTACTCAGAATTCTGGGGGACGCGCATACAGAAATATAAATTAGCAGCTGAAGCGCAATTCAATCAATTGGAATGGCGCGAAGTTCGGTGCCTTGCACCTTACTACATGTTCCGCCCGCTCGATTGGACGAACTGGGACGAGTATCAATCTGCTTGGCCAATTGCTGATAGCTTGAATCCGTCCGACTCAAAACATGAGATTTTTGGCCTAAACGTTCTCGGATTTCAAACTCACCGGGATCATTTCGCCATCGCCTCAAAAAGGATCGAAATCGAAGATCGTGTGAGGGCTATGATCGATGAATCCATCTCGGATGCGCAATTTGCCGAACGGTACGGCCTAAAGAGTAATCGAGACTGGAAGATTCCCGACGCGCGAGAAGCGATCCGAAAAAATCGAAATTGGCAGAAAAATATAGTTCGATGTGCCTACAGACCATTCGATGAACCGTACTGTTTTTTTGGCCATGAATTTATGGACTACCCACGGCGTGAGCTTCTTGATCATGTTGCTTGGCGGGAGAACATCCAGCTACTCGCTTCTCGACAGATTGGAATAGCGGAATGGCGTCACGTGCTCGTAGCCAACTGTGTCGCTGAAAGCTGCTGTGTTTCTGACGGCTCAACCGAACAAAATTATTGCTTTCCGCTATATCTATCAGCACGCGATGGAGTAGGTCGCAAGGAAAACATGGCTCCTTCGTTTCGAAGTTGGCTTGATGGCAAATACGAAGAGCTTGTTCCGCGGAGGAAGTGATGGCTTACATATATGCCGTCCTCTATGCGCCAGCATATCGCGCTCGTTACGCTGAATTCCTGCGCATCGATTTTCCGCGTGTACCATTTCCCGAATCATTTACGGATTTTCAAACTTTGTCGGAGCTTGGTTGGGCATTGATACAGGCACACCTGTTGAGCGAGTTGCCGCGTCACGAGTTGGCTGTCTATCATGGCAAAGGTGATCACGTGGTGGAAGCTATTCGCTATTCTCCTCAAGAACAGGCGCTCTGGATTAACAAGACACAATCTTTCAAACCGGTCCCCCCAATCGTGTGGGAGTTCCACGTTGGCGGGTATCAGGTGCTCGACAAGTATCTGAAGTCACGCAAGGGACGCCCGCTATCGCTTGAGGAGATCAATCATGTCCCCGCAATTGTGGACAGTCTGGCCTATACCATCGAGCAAATGTCGAAAATCGACAGAGCCTACATAGCTGCGTTTCCTAACAGGGGATAAATTGAGGCCAGTGCTCGCAACGCACATCGTCTTGGCGCATTATACATTTGATTCTTCCTTCAAGTGGTCATTCATGGCGCGCGACAACCGACCGGACATGTTCTCAGAGAATTCCCAATCCGATCTGTTCGGTGGGGATTCCGTTCCTGCGTATCGTCCCGACCCCGAGAAGGTACGCGCGCGACTGCACAAGATGCTCGCCGAGGCCCGCGCAGCACAGACGTTTCCTTGGGAACCGACGCGGGTGTCGCTGTACCGAACCATTTTTCCGCAAATGTCGCTCTGGCTACCCGAAGACGAAAGCGCGCAACTGCGCTTCGAGTTCGAAGCGGAAATCAAGCGGCTCGAAGCGGCCTGAGCCGGCTGGACATACTTATCCATCGCGTTAATTTCCGCCAAACCCGGCAAGGGACGCTGGCCGTCCCTGACGGTGACCTGCTGACGCCGATGGCGCACGCGCGCCCAAGAACCCTCTGGGAGCAAACGACATGACCACCCAACGCCTCGGCCTGATCATGCACGGGGTCACCGGCCGCATGGGGCTGAATCAGCATCTGATCCGCTCGATCGTCGCGATCCGCGAGTCCGGCGGCGTCAAGCTGTCCAACGGCGACCGCGTGATGCCGGACCCCATTCTCGTCGGCCGCGACGCCGGCAAGGTCGAGGCGCTGGCAAAACAGTACAACATCGTCCGCCACACCACCGATCTCGACAAGGCGCTGGCGGACAGGAACGACAGCGTGTTCTTCGACGCCGCGACCACGCAGGCGCGGCCGTCGTTGCTGACCAAGGCGATCAATGCCGGCAAGCATGTCTATTGCGAGAAGCCGATTGCGACCAATCTCGACGAAGCGGTCGCGGTGGTGAAGCTCGCCAATTCGAAAGGCGTCAAGCACGGCACGGTGCAGGACAAGCTGTTCCTGCCGGGGCTGAAGAAGCTCGCCTTCCTGCGCGACTCCGGCTTCTTCGGCCGCATGCTCTCGGTACGCGCAGAGTTCGGCTACTGGGTGTTCGAGGGTGACTGGCAGGAGGCGCAGCGGCCATCGTGGAACTATCGCAAAGAGGACGGCGGCGGCATCATCCTCGACATGGTCTGCCACTGGCGTTACGTGCTCGACAATCTCTTCGGCGAGGTCGAGAGCGTGGTCTGCATCGGCAACACGGACATTCCCGAGCGTCACGATGAGGCCCGCAAGACATATGTCGCGACCGCCGACGACTCCGCCTATGCGACCTTCAAGCTGAAGGGCGGCGTCATTGCGCATATCAACATGAGCTGGGTGACGCGGGTCTATCGCGACGACCTCGTCACCTTCCAGGTCGACGGCACGCATGGTTCGGCGGTGGCGGGACTGACCGACTGCATGATCCAGGCGCGGCAGGCGACGCCGCGGCCGGTGTGGAATCCCGACGAGAAGCGGCTGCACGATTTCTACGGCGACTGGCAGAAGCTGCCGGACAACGTGGTCTACGACAACGGCTTCAAGGAGCAATGGGAGATGTTCATTCGCCACGTTTGCGAGAACGCGCCGTACAAATATACGCTGCTGGAAGGCGCCAAGGGCGTGCAGCTCGCCGAATGCGCGCTGCAAAGCTGGAAGGAACGGCGCTGGATCGACGTGGCGGCGATCGAGGTTTGAGGAGGCTGCCATGAACAAGCCCGTGCTGCCGACGTCGTCGCATCAGTTGAAGCTTCCGACCGCCGATGGCGGCATCGAGACCTATCGCCTCGCGGCGTCGCGAACGTTTCCCGCCAAGCTCGAGGGCACGCTCAACCGCGTGGCGTTCTCCGCGGCGCATGTGGTCGCCAATCCCCTGGCCAATGTCGACCCGTGGCTCACCGCTGCCGTCGACTGGGACAAAACCATCGCGTTCCGCGAGCACGTCTGGGATCTCGGTCTCGGCGTGGCCGAAGCGATGGACACCGCGCAGCGCGGCATGGGGCTGGACTGGCCGACCTCGCGGGAGTTGATCACGCGTTCGGTGCGCGCGGCGAAGGCGCGCAACGCTTTGGTCTTTTCGGGTGCCGGCACCGATCATCTCGCGGTCGAGAATGCGAAGACCATCGATGACGTGATCCGCGCCTATGAGGAGCAGATTACAGCGGTCGAGAAAGTCGGCGGCCGCATCATCCTTATGGCCTCGCGCGCGCTGGCGAAGCTCGGGCGGAATGCCGACGACTACGCCAAAGTCTACGACCGCATTCTCTCGCAGGTTCGCGAGCCCGTGATCATCCATTGGCTCGGCGACATGTTCGATCCGGCGCTCACGGGCTATTGGGGCAGCGGCGATCTCGACAAGGCGATGGCGACGGCGGTCGCGATCATCAATGCCAATGCCGCCAGGGTCGATGGCGTGAAGATTTCGCTGCTCGACAAGCAGCGCGAGATCGACATGCGCCGGCGGCTCAACGAAAACGTGAAAATGTACACCGGCGACGATTTCAACTATGCCGAATTGATCGCGGGCGACGCGCAGGGCTACTCGCATGCGCTGCTCGGCATTTTCGATGCGATCGCGCCGGCGGCCTCCTACGCACTGTCGCGGCTCGCCGCGGGCGACGAGGCAGGCTTCCATGACGTGCTCGGGCCGACGGTGCCGCTGTCGCGGCATATCTTCAAGGCGCCGACGCGCTTCTACAAGACCGGTGTGGTATTCATGGCCTGGCTCAACGGCCATCAGGATCACTTCACGATGGTCGGCGGCCAGGAGAGCGCGCGCTCGACCGTGCATCTCGCCGAGCTGTTTCGTTTGGCCGACAAGGCGGGGCTGCTCGCCGATCCCGAACAGGCCACGCGCCGCATGAAGGCTGTGCTTTCGACCCGCGGCGTTGAAGGTTGATGCGCGACTTCTCCGCCGATCATCGCTGGCTGTCGCTGAACACGGCGACCGTCCGCAAGCAGGGTGATCTCGTCGGGATCGTCGAGGCCTGCGCGCGGCACGACATCCGCGCCATCGATCCCTGGCGCGAT
>DASXYB010000308.1:0-5891 GCA_036502745.1 Candidatus Udaeobacter sp. | reverse complement strand
CGGCGGCCTTTGCCTCGATTGAAGCGAGAAGTTCACCGACCCATTCGTTAAACGCCAGCGCGACCTGATATACGTTCAGCTTCTCGTGGTCAAGATAGGGTGTCATTTTTCAAATTCGATCATGAGCATGAGCATGAGCATGAGATTCAAATCGTTCCTTTCGCCCCGGCTTTTTCCCAGCCGGGGTCGTGGGCCATGGGAACGGTGGGAATCAATTCTTCCTCGATTAATTCTTCGGATGTGTACTCAGGCGGGAGGGGTGGAGGAATTGGTTTTTGTGCGCGCCTCGCAAATTCTTCGGGGAATTTTTGGACGAAGCTTTGCGTCGGCCACGCGCATGCTTCGCCAAATGCGCAAATGGTACGGCCTGCGATGTTGTCGCCAATGGTCTTCAGTGTTTTCGGATCTTCCACCATGCCGCCGCCGCGCAACATGCGGTCGGTGATTTTTTGCATCCAAAGCGAGCCCTCCCGGCAGGGTGTGCATTGGCCGCAGCTCTCGTGCGCGTAAAACTTGTTGATGTTGTTTAGCGCCCAAACCATGTCGCGCGAATCGTCCAGCACGATCACGCCGCCGGAACCCGCCATCGAGCCTGCGGCGGCGAGGGAATCGAAATCCATTGGGATATCGTCGATTAAGATTTCGCGTTCAAGTGTCGAGCCGTCGGTCTGCTTTGCTTTCAGCTTTAATCGTTCATCGGCGCGCAACACTTTCGCGGAGCTGCCGCCCGGAATAACGGCTTTTAGTTTTCGGCCCGGTCGCAAACCGCCGGCCATCTCATGAATCAGCTGGCCCATCGTAACAGCGCCGACTTCGACTTCAAAGTAACCTGGGCGCTGCACGTCGCCGCTGACGCAAAGCACTCGCGTGCCGGTGTTGTTAGGCCGGCCGAGGCGAGCATACTCCGCGCCGCCCATGCCGATAATGTGCTTAATATTACACAGCGTCTCCACGTTGTTGACGATGGTCGGACACATGTAGAGACCAAGCACCGCTGGAAAATACGGCGGCTTGATTCGCGGATAACCGCGTTTCCCCTCGAGCGATTCGATCAAACCTGTTTCCTCGCCGCAAATGTAGGCGCCCGCGCCGCGGTGAATATAGAACTCAACGTCGAATCCGGATCCAAGAATGTTTTTGCCGAGGAAATTGTGTCGCCGCGCTTCCTCGATCGCGCGTTCGAGGATGTTGGCGCCTTCAGGGAATTCTCCGCGGATGTAGATGTACGCGGCGTGCGCACCAAGGGCATAACAGGAGATCAACATTCCTTCGAGCAACTGGTGCGGATCTTCGTGAATAATGTAGCGGTCTTTGAATGTGCCCGGCTCGGATTCGTCGGCGTTGCAGATCAAATACACCGGCCGCTTTTCGTCCGGTTTGATAAAGCTCCATTTCAAACCGCAGGAGAACCCTGCTCCGCCACGGCCGCGGAGTCCCGAGTTTTTAACTTTGTTGACGATGTCATCGCGCGACAGAGTCAACGCTTGCTTTAGTTGTTCGTAACCGCCGTCGCGCAGGTAACAGTCGATGTCGCTAGTCCAACCGGGGCGGCCAATGTTTTTGTAAACGAGGCGGTGTTCCAAAGGATGCGGCGGCCACGGCAATTTCAAATTGCCGATTGCCGATTGCCGATTGCCGATAAAATTCGCAGCGGAATTTGGATCGACACGCTCGTGCAACTGGTCGCCGATCATGCACACTGGCGCGGTGTGACAACTGGCAAGACATTCAACAAATTCGACGCTGTAACTTCCGTCCGCACTGACTGCGATCGCACTATGCGTTTCTTGGCCATCACTCGGGCGCTGGATTCCCAGACTCGCGCACAAGTTTTCCATCAGTTCCAATCCACCTGCCATCGCGCAGCTAAGCGTGCGGCAGATCCGGATATGCGTTTTTCCGGCCGGATGCTGGCGGAACATAGGATAAAACGTGACAACCTCGAGAATGTTGATCGGTTGGAGGCCTAGTTTTTCAGCGATCCAAAAGATGGCTCCGTCGCTGATGAAGCCGAAGTGTTCCTGCCACAAATGCAACAGCGGCATTGCTGCGCTTCGACGGTGCTCGGTCGGGTAACGAGCAATCGCGTCATCCATTTTCCGCTCCAGTTCGGTGGGAATTTGGATGCGCGTCGCGTCTGCCATCGTTGAACCTAAACCAGCGCAGTGATACGCGGCAAATCGCGTTCCGTGCTGTGGAGTCCGTCCTGTCCGCCGGAGCCTTGGCGAAGGAGGATGTCCTCAGCGGAATCATGCGTGACGCAGGCAATCCTGCCTGCGAGTCTGGGGGCAGACAGGATTGTCTGCCTCACGGCGAATCAATTGGAGAGCGTGCTGTCCTTCGACTGCACTTTGTCTTCCTTGAAAACGATCGTGACCGTGTCTTTGCCCTGACGATAAACGTACATTGTTTGCTTCATAATCGTCGGGTCCTCAGTTTTCGATGAAGTAGGCAGACCCAAAATCGATTCCACTTGCTTCTTCGACATGCCTTCGGTGACCCGATCTACGTTCGCCTTGGTGATTCGCTTGCCGATGCAGCCCTCGAGCATGAGCACGAGCATGAGCACGAGCATGAGACGCGATGCAGTTCGGAACATGGTGGTCATCACTCTCAATAGAATCATCTATCGCATTCGCCCATCACGAAGTCCAGACTACCGAGCACGGCTGGCACGTCACTGACCAGGCAACCGGGTAAAAGTTCCGGCAGGATACTGAGGTTCACGAAGGACGGCGCGCGGATTTTTAAGCGATACGGAACGCCGCCTCCTCTGCTGTTTATGTAGAAGCCGAGTTCACCTTTGGGATTTTCAGCTCCGAAATAAACTTCGCCCGGAGGCGCATCGAGGCCTTCGGTTACCACAATGAAATGATGAATTAATTCTTCCATTTTTGTCATCACTCGCGATTTCGGCGGAGTCATGTTTTTCCAATTTGAAACGTTAATCGGGCCGCCGGGGAGTTTGGCGATGACCTGCCGCAAAATTCGGGCACTCTGACGCATCTCCTCGACTCGCACGAGGTAACGATCATAACAATCACCTGCGCTGCCGATGACCACATCGAAATCATACTGATCGTAGTCCAGATACGGATGTTTCCGGCGCAAATCGTGTTCGATTCCGCTCCCCCGCAGGTTTGGCCCCGAAATCGCGTATGCGATCGCGCGTTCCTTTGTGATGATGCCGATGTCTTTTGTGCGATCGACAAAAATCTTGTTGCGGGTCAGCAACCTGTCGCATTCGTCGAGACTCGCACCGAAATCGTCGAGGAATTTCTCGAGTTGGGGAATAAAGCTTTCCGGGAGATCGCGGATTTGTCCGCCTACGCGGGTGTAGGATGTGGTGAACCGGGCGCCGGTCAGAAGTTCAAACAGGTTGTAGAGCTTTTCGCGCTCCGTGAACGTGTAAAGAAAAACGGACATCGCGCCGAGATCGAGCGCCATCGCGCCAAGTCCCAGGAGATGCGAGGAAATCCGCGACGTCTCGCAGCAAATCGTGCGGATCGCTTTTCCGCGCGCGGGAATTTCCCAGCCCATCAATTTCTCTACCGCGAGCGCGTAAGCCACATTATTCGAAAGCGGCGCGAGATAATCCAGGCGGTCGGTATAGGGCACGAATTGGTTGTATTGCATGTTCTCGGCGATCTTCTCGTCGCCACGATGGAGAAAACCGATATCTGGTGTGGCTTTTGTGATGATTTCACCGTCCAATTCCAGCACGAGCCGCAAAACGCCGTGCGTGGCTGGATGCGACGGCCCCATGTTAAGGACCATCTTCTCTCCAATATCGTCCTGCCTGGCTTGGCGTAATGCGGCGTTAGCCGCCGCAACCCGCGCAACCGGGTCCGGTGATTCGATCTCGCGCGTGGTGAACGGCATGGAAGGAAGATTACCACGTTCCGAAGTGGAACTTTGTTCCGCAAACGATTTCTGGGGAGCGCACACCTCTCGCGTGCTGGCGATGGGGAACCATTGGTCGGGGCGTAATGAGCCAGAGAGCGGCTGCAACAATCCGCGTGCTCGTCAATAGATTTCGCTTCATCAGCAAAAAGAAAGCGAATGAGTCAGTCCTCGCTTTTGATATAGAACCTGCGCACGTCATGTGAGTTCTATGGCTCATTCTTGATGTCTACAGGAGTCGGAGCCGATTGTGCTTCTGTAATAGAAGTAGGTTGAACGGAAGAGCGATGGATGCGGCGTTCGTAAGCCGCGAAAGCGATCGAGATGAGCGCGAGCATGATGAGGAGAACCACACGCTGCTCGTTTTTCGTGAGCTCGAAAGTTTTGAGGAAACGCTTCATTTTTGTGCGTAGCGAATTGGATCTGTCATTCCGGCTTCGCGAAAGCCTTTGAGCCGCAGGAGGCAGGAATCGCACTCGCCGCAGGCGAGACCTTCCGGGGTCGGATCGTAACAACTGTGTGTGAGCGAAAGATCGACACCGAGTTCGACTGCTTTGTGAATGATGTTGGCTTTGGAAAGTTTGATCAACGGGGTGTGAATCTGGAAGCGTCGGTCTTCGATGCCGGCTTTGGTTGCGAGATTGGCCAGGTTCTCGAAGGCTTCGATGAATTCCGGCCGGCAATCGGGGTAGCCGCTGTAGTCGATTGCGTTTACGCCGAGAAAAATGTCATTCGCCGGAATCACTTCCGCCCAGGCAAGCGCGTATGCGAGAAAGATGGTGTTGCGTGCAGGCACATAAGTCACTGGAATTGCGCGCGCGATTTCTGTTTCTGAACGCTTCTTCGGCACTGCGATGTCGTCCGTGAGCGCGGAGCCGCCGAAAATGCGCAGGTCGATTTTTGCCATGCGATGCTCTTTTGCACCTAACGAACTGGCAACGCGTCGAGCCGCTTCCGTTTCGATCTGGTGACGCTGCCCGTAATCAAATGACAGGCAGTAAGGTTCGTAGCCCTGTCGGATTGCGATTGCCATCGTGGTCGCCGAATCGATTCCGCCACTCAGAAGAATGACTGCGCGTTTCATATGATAGTGGCGCCTTCCTGCAGGGGGGCGATGTTATCGTCCCGCTGGAAGCCACGGCTTCCCCTACAAATCATCGCGACCAGCTCTCAGTAATTTCCCATCCCGATACTCAACGCGCACGGTAAGTGCGATGCCGCCCCGAGCGGAAAATTGCGCCGTGATGATCGCTTCGCGCGGCGCACAGGCTTTCACGAAATCATCAAGAATGCGATTCGTTACGGCTTCGTTGAATGCGCGCTCATTGCGGTACGACGCGAGATAAAATTTCAGTGACTTGCTCTCGACGCAAAGATGGTCGGGAATGTAATCGATATCGATCCTGGCGAAATCGGGCTGGCCTGTTACCGGACAAACGGAAGTGAAATCATCTGTTGCGAAATGAATCCGGTAATTACGATTGGGTGCTGGATTCGGAAAGGTTTCAAGCCGCGCGTCGGCTGGCGCTGCAGGAACCTTCGCCTCGCCGTGCCCGAGCAATGTTAATTCGCCTGCGCGTTTTCGTTTCGCCACGGCGATTAACGTGGATCGGAGCCGTTTGCGGTCAACCCATGTAGAGGCGTTTATGTCAAACGTCTCAGCAGCGCGCGAACCTCCCTCGTACTCAAATCATGGGTTATTCGAGTTTGAACATCGAACGTCGAACATCGAACGTCCAACTCCGAAAGCATTTGCGAGCACGCATCGAATCGGCTCATGGACCTCGACCCTGAAATTTCAAATAACGAAAATCGAACAGGCATGATCGATTTGATCGCTCACGACCCGAAAACGGGTGAGGCAGTTCTTGTAATGAATGAGCCTAACGAATGGGATGGCTCGGACGAGCAACTGCTTTCGTTGCAGGAGCGGTTCAACGCGTACGTTTCATTTTTGCTCGATGGCGAAATGGAGTCCGGTCATCCGG
>DASXYB010000307.1:0-7385 GCA_036502745.1 Candidatus Udaeobacter sp. | reverse complement strand
GCGAAGTTTTATTCCATACTCGCCAACGGCGGAGAATTTAACGGGCAAATTTTCTTTTCACCAGAAACAATCGAACGAATGACAACGACGTTATCAGACGGTCCCGATCGTGTTTTCCAAATCCCGACAGCATTCTCGGCCGGATTTATGAAAGACTCACGAGATTCAGCGCGCAGGTTGTTCGGACCATCCGCAAGATCCTTCGGACACCCCGGTGCTGGCGGCAGTCACGCTTTTGCCGATCCGGAAAACAAGATCGCATTCGCGTACGTGATGAACCAAATGGAACAATCAGTTCTGCCTAACGAGAAATCACTGCGATTGGTAGACGCGATTTATGGTCTTCTGTAGCGCTGCTCCCTGAGCGCCCACTTCAGGCGCCGCTAGAGTCATTCACCGATAATGGTGATCAAAATCTTTCGTCGATGCGGCGCGCGGCGATGTTCGAAAAGAAAAATGCCCTGCCAAGTTCCGAGCTGCATTTTTCCATCGAGAATTGGCACGGTTTCGCTGGTGTGCGTCAGCACCATGCGGATATGTGACGGCATATCGTCGCTGCCCTCGGAATCGTGGGTGAAGTAATCGGCGTCTTCCGGCACGAGGCGGTCGAAAAACTCTTCCAAATCGCGTCGCGCCGTAGGATCGGCGTTTTCCATGATGACGATGCTGCAACTGGTGTGCTGAACAAAAACTGTGACTGTTCCGTTTTGGATGCTGCGCTTGTCGATGCTCGACTCGATCTGATTGCTGATTTCGGAGAGTCCTTTGCCGTGCGTGAGGATTTCGAAGTGCTCGTGGTAAACGTGCATGTTCAGGCATGTTATTCAGTGTGACAGCAAGGGCAAAACACGCCTTCGCGCAAGGCTACGGGCAGGCAAAGAGCGACGGCTTTGCCGCGCTGGCAAAGAGTAGCGCATGCGTCTCGCTTGGGTACTCTGGCAATGCGCAAGCGACGACGCATGCGCTACCTTCAGATGCAAGGGGATATCGAGCGCGTGCTGTTTGACGGACCGGCAATTAACAAACGGCTCGATGAAATCGCCGCGCAAATCACGGCCGATTACTCCGATCGCGAACTGACGGTGATCGCAATTCTAACCGGCAGCCTGATGTTCATGTCAGATCTGCTGCGCCGAATTCCACTTGCTTTGAAATTGGATTGTCTCAACGTGGTCAGTTACCACGGAAAAGCGCAAACGAGCGGGCAGGTGATTTTCAACCACGTTTCTCTTCCGGACGTTACCAACCGAGATGTCTTAGTGCTGGATGATATTCTCGATACCGGCCACACGCTCGCGGCCGTTCGCGACAAATTGCAGACCGCCAACGCGCGCAGGATTCGGATCTGCGTACTGCTGAGCAAAAGGAAAGAACGCGCGCGGGACGTTCACCCGGATTACATCGGTTTTGAAATCGACGACGACTTTGTTGTCGGTTATGGGCTCGATTTCATGCAGCGGTATCGCAACCTTCCGTACATCGGCGTGCTCAGATCGGAATTGTTGGACCGAGCAAACCAATGAAAGTCCGGGTGCAATTTTATGCGCAGTTGCGTGAACTCATTGGAGTTCACGAGTTAGAGGTTGAGCTTCCGCAAGCCCCAACTGTTTGCGAATTACTCGAAAACATTTATTCGCAAAAACCTGCGCTTCGTGCCCACGACAAAAGCATCCTGGTTGCTGCAGGTCTGGAATTTGTTGATCGCAATTACAAGCTGAATCCGGGGGAGGAAATCGCGATCATGCCGCCGGTGCAGGGCGGTTGACTATCGGACCGCAGGTATTCTCCTTATCTCGTTAGGCCGGCACGTCGTTACGCGTGCCGCGCTTCAACGGGCAAATGCCACGTGTCTTTGCGCTGGCAACGAACTCCAGGAACTCGCGTGCTGGGGCGCCAAAGGTCACCGTCGCTGCCTTGTCGAGGGCCTGCGAAGTGTTTAGTCCGCTTAGATAGACAAGTTTAAATGCTTCCTTGATTTCGTTTCGATCGTTCGCGCTGAGTCCAGCGCGCCGCATTCCGACGATATTCAGCCCGAAAACATAATTGCGCTCCGCAGCTACGACGAACGGTGGCAGATCTTTGCCGAATGCGGAGCTGCCCTGCACCATTACCAGGCGTCCGATGTGCATGAACTGGTGAAACGTTGATCCGCCGCCGAGGAACGCGCCGTCATCAACGCGAACGTAGCCGGCGAGCAAACAGTTGTTCGCAATTACGACGTTGTTGCCAATGAGGCAATTGTGACCGATGTGCGCTCCGCTCATGAGAAAATTTTCGTCCCCAATTTTCGTGGTACTGCTGTCGGCGCTGCCGCGATGGATCGTGCAGTACTCGCGGATGATATTGTTGTTCCCGATTTCGACTCTCGTTTGTCGATCCGGCGAAAATGAAACATCCTGCGGCGGCACACCGATGACCGCGCCGTGTCCGATGAAATTTCCGCCGCCGATCGCGACCTCACCTTCGATCACCACGTGCGATTGCATGATAGTGTTATCGCCGATTGTCACATCCGGTCCAACCATTGAGAATGGCCCGATCTGTACGTCAGCGCTGATTTTTGCATTCGGATCGACGATAGCTGTGGGATGAATTTTCTTCTCCATCATGTTTAGGAATTCCCGCCTACAGCACGCCTGCCTCTTTGAAGCTGAAATAACCGGGACTCGCGTCTGAGGGCGCGCCGATGATGATGTGATCCAGCAATTTGATTTGCAAAAGCTCGGCCGCTTCGGCCAGGCGTCGCGTCAGGCTGTGGTCAGTCTGGCTCGGCGACGAATCGCCGGATGGGTGATTATGCACAACGATAACTGCGTAGGCTGAGTAAGTGATCGCGGGTCGAAAAATCTCGCGCGGATGCGCGATGCTCTCATTCATGCTTCCAACCGAAACTGATTCGATGCGCATCAAACGGTAACGTGTGTCGAGTAGAACAACGCGCAGTGATTCGGTGCGCATCATCCGCATTTCGTCTCCAAGCAGTTTGTAAATCAGTTCCGGTGAATCGAGTTTTTGCTGGGTCAACGGTTCCTGCGTGAAACGTTTTCCCAAGTTAAATGCCGCCACCAGTTCTAAGGCCTTCGCCGGACCGATCCCTTTGATCTCCCTCAATTCCTTGACGGAGCAACGGCTCAGCTCTGCGAACGATTTATATTTGTCGATCAACTCACGAGCGACATCGACGACATTCATACCGCGCCGGCCTGTGCGCAGCAATATCGCGATTAATTCCGCATTGCTGAGAGCGTCCGCGCCGCGTGCCAGCAACTTTTCCCGCGGCCGCTCGTCCTGCGGCATTTCGCGGATTTTAAGCTGCGGCATAGAAAGTGGGAACAGTCTTAGCGCTGCGATGCAAGCCGGCTAAAAGTCGGGACTCCAAGGTCCCCCCTACATTTCATCAGACGCGAAGTTGATCGAACATGTCGCACAACGCTTCACCTAGCGAGAACAAGGCGTCGGCGTAACGATTCGGCGCGACACCGTCGAATGCATGTTGCGCTTTGCGAATCAAATCACTGCCGGCTGCGATTGACTCGTTTAACGCGCCGTTGTTTGCGCCATTCTTGAGCAGCTCGATCATTTCTTCGATCTTTTCGTCCAGCACAAGCTGGCAACAACGTTCCCGTTCAAATTCCGAAGCGGAACGCAGAAAATTCAAAACCGGCAATGTGAATTTTCCTTTACGCAGGTCCGTTCCCAGCGTTTTACCGGTGACACTTTCGGAGCCGGCGAGATCGACGCAATCGTCATAAATCTGATAGGCCGTCCCGATTTGGAATCCGAAGTTTTTGAACTTTGCGATCACCTTCGGATCAGCCTCGCTGATAACGGCGGCCAGTTCCGCTGCCGCCGAGAAAAGTGATCCCGTTTTCATCTGTACAATCCGCAAATAATCCTCAACAGTCAGGTTAAGATCGAACCTGCGCTGCGTTTGAATCATTTCGCCCGAGCAAACCGTCGTAGCCGTGCGCGCGATTGCGCCACCGATACTCGAATTTTCGAAATCCGTGGATAACGTCAGCGCGTGCGCGAAAAGACAGTCGCCCAGTAAAACGCTCAGCGAATTTCCCCAGCGTGCATTTGCGGTTGGCTGTGCTCGACGCTGTTCTGCTTCATCCATCACGTCGTCGTGTACCAGCGTGGCGAGATGAATGAGTTCAACGATCACAGCGAGATCGATATGCCCGGAGTGGATCTTTCCGGTAGCGCCGCCGGCAAGCAGAGCCAACAGCGGTCGAAGGCGTTTGCCACGGCTGCCGATCGCATACACGACGTAACCTTCAATCGCCGGATCGAATGCCGAAGCTTGTTGCGCGATGCGCGTCTCAACTTGCTCAAGCTGCGGTTGAACTAATTTGGCAACTTCGGCCAGACGAAGCGCGGGAGCGCTGCTCGCCTTCGCAAGTGCGCGGCGACTCGAGCTCCGGTCCGTGCGGGCGAAGAGTTCCACGAGGCGAGGATAGTGGCGTCGATTGCAGGTTGTCAAAGCAACATCACGCCGAACTCGTACGGATATTCCAACGCGTCCATGTGAAAGGCTGAATCAGGCGAAACGTCTGACGCAGGCACCATACAGTTTTCAGCGCTTGCGCAGCCAGGATTCAGTTCCGTATTTCAGGTGAGCTAATTCTCGCGCCCGCTGCAAAACTTCTTCCTTGATCTGGAACTCACTGCAATTGCCGGACAGCGCCTGCGCAAAATTTCCTGCGAGATCAGTGTTCGTAGTGATGCCTTGAATGCTGCCTTGCTGCAGCAAACCGCGACCAGTACGCCGTTGTGCCGCGCCGGCGATCTTACGCCCGCTGATCATCACGTCGGCGCGAACAGGATTCGCGAAGCAGTTGTAACCGCTGGCGGTGGCGGCGGCATGCTTGGAGAACGCAATCTCGCTGCCGTCGGCGCCGGCTACAAATGCCTGCGTTCCGATTTTGTTCAAAGCTTCGCACAACGCGCGATGAATCTTTTCGTAGACAGCAATTGACGATTCATCAAACGCCAAATCGTTCGCCGGAATTACGATCGAATAGGTGAGATCGGCCCCGTGTAAAACCATTCCGCCGCCGGTCCAACGCCGAACTAGATCACGCTCCGCTGCGTAAACCGCAACATCGGAAAACTTACCAAAATATCCGAACGACAGAGCAGGGGAGCGCCAGCGATAGAAGCGAATGGTTGGAACGACTGCCGTGTGCAACAGCGCTTCATCGATAGCCATGTTCATCGCCGCCGAGTGCGAGCTTTGATCGTAATAAACGGTCAAATTCGCGAACAAACGGCGCATGGCGTGCTCAGGTTTGTCATTCCGAGCGGAGTCGAGGAATCTCTGAATTCTTCTGGAGTCGGAATTTTCGAGAGATGTTTCGACTTCGCTCGACATGACAATCACGCGTGGAGCTCGTCCAAGATTCTTGCGACAGCTTCTCGCGGGTTTTGATGCCGTGTGATGGGGCGCCCGATACCGATGAAGTCGGCGCCGGCTTCAAATGCTTCGCGCGGCGTCAGAAATCGTTTCTGATCGCCCGGCTCTGCCCAGCTTGGCCGAATACCCTGGACCGCGATTTTAAATCTTTCGCCAAACTCGCGTCGCAAGATTTTGATTTCATGCGGACTCGCTACGACGCCATCGATTCCTGCTGCTGCGCCTAACCTGGCCAAACGAAGTACTTGCTCCTCGACTCCGTTGGTGATTCCGATTTCGCGCAGCGTTTGTTCAGTGGAACTTGTTAAAACAGTGACTCCCAAAACAAGGAGGTCGTTGGCGCGAGCCGCAGTCGCTGCGCGAATCATTTCGCTGCCGCCGCTCAAATGAATCGTCAGCATCTGCACCCCGAGAATGCTCGCGGAGTCAACGCCTCGTGCCACGGTGTTGGGGATGTCGTAGAGCTTCAGATCGAGCCAAACCTTCGCGCCGGTGGCCAAGACCGCGCGCACAATTTCGGGGCCTTCGGCCGTGTAAAGTTGGAGCCCGATTTTGAAAAAGGATATGTCGGCTCGGAGCTGCTCAACGAGGTCGAGCGCCTTTTGTTTTGTGGCGACATCAAGCGCCACGATGATTTTCTCAGCGGCTGTTGTCATTGTCGGCGAAGTCAAGACATCTCAGTCTGCAACCAAGAGCAAGAGATTCCTCGACTTCGTTCGGAATGACAGAACAAATTGCAGGTTATGCAAGTCATCGCTCCCGCGAAGATCAATGTTTCGCTGAGAGTTCTCGGCCGTCGCAGCGATGGCTTCCACGAAATCGAGACCTTGATCGCGCCGATCTCGTTATGTGATGAAATCAAGATCGAGCGGCGCTCCGGCAAACACAAAACCGCGTTTTGCTGCGATGATCCTTCGGTGCCAAAGGGCGAAGACAATATTGTGGTGCGTGCAGCGAACGTTTTTTTTGAACAAACGAAGGTCAGCAGCGGTGTTTCGATCGCGCTCAAAAAGAGAATTCCACACGGCGCGGGTCTTGGTGGAGGAAGCAGTGACGCCGCTTCCACTCTGCTGGCGTTCAACGAACTATTCGAAACAAATTTACCGCGCGAAGCGCTGGCGAAAATGGCGGAGATGATCGGATCGGACGTACCATTTTTCATTTTTCAGTCTGCCGCAGTGTGTAAAGGGCGTGGCGAACTGGTGAGCCCTACCAGATTGCGCGAACAATTAGCCTTGTTGTTGCTAAAGCCTAGATTTGGCGTGCCTACGCAGTGGGCCTACTCTCGTTGGACAGACTCGCGCGAAATTCCTGGCGTGTCGTACGGTGCCCAAGCATTCGGCCAACAAAGTTTTGTGAACGACTTGGAGCGCCCCGTTTTCGAAAAATTTGTTTTTCTGGCACAACTGAAAATGTGGTTGCTCAAGCAATCAGAAGTCGTTGCTGCACTTATGTCCGGATCGGGTTCCACGGTTTTCGCCGTCATTCGCAACAATGCAGATGTCGATCAGTTGGTGACGCGCTCGAAAGCGGAGCTCGATCGGGAACTGTGGACCTGCGTCGCGCGTACCCTGTAGCGGAGGACTTTGTCGTCCCGAGGGGAGCTGCCAGCTTCCCCCGACAGTGTTCAGCCCCACCTATTCGCCGAGACGTTTGCAGAATTGGGCACGTGCGTATTCCCGGTTCAGCTTCGCGATAAAACTCGCGCTGATCTTGGCGGGACACACTGCTTCGCACTCGTAAGTGTTGGTGCAATTACCAAATCCCTGTTCATCCATCACTTGCACCATTTTCAACACACGTCGCTCACGTTCCGGCGCGCCCTGTGGCAAAAATGAAAGGTGCGAAACTTTCGCAGCGGCAAAAAGCATCGCCGACCCGTTGGGACACGCCGCCGCGCACGCGCCGCAGCCGATGCACGCCGCCGCCTCCATTGCCAGGTCTGCATCGTGTTTCGGAACAAGAA